>WQTN01000140.1 GCA_009786295.1 Methanomassiliicoccaceae archaeon | reverse complement strand
GATGTATGTTGGCATTCTTTTTATTACTTTTCATGCCCAGTATATGCGGATGGAACAAAAAATGACCGACACTTTTAAAACCTATTAGATAATCGCGCCATGCATTGGATCGAGAATCATCGATCACGGTGATTGAAAATGGCAGACAATGACGCTAAAAAGATGATCCGCCTCGATTACAAAGCCTATTTGGCAGAGAGCGGTAAACTTTATGACACAACGGACGAAGCCGTTGCCAAAGAGGCAGACATATACAATGAGAAATATACCTATGCGCCGATGGCGTACATCGTGGGATCCGGAAAACTGTTCCCTATACTCGATGAGGCGATCTCAAAGGCGGAAGTAGGCGTGGAGAAAGAGATACTGATCCCCGCAGAGGACGCCGCAGGCGGAAGAGACCCCAAGCTCATAGAGATTTATCCGATAAGGGAGTTCAACAGGCAGGAGATCAACCCCTACCCCGGGCTTCAGGTGACGCTCGGAAACCGCACCGGACACATAATGTCCGTGGGCGCCGGGCGTGTAAAGGTAGATTTCAACAGCCCCCTGGCCGGATTCGACCTGCTGTACAAGTTCACTGTGACCGAGGAGATCAAGGAACCCGTAGAGAAGGCAAAGGCCACAGTGGAGGTCTGCTACGGCGACAGCGAGGGATTCGTATTCGAATTCCCCGGAGACAAAGTAACGGTAACTCTCCCGGACATGGCAAAGTTCAACCCGGACTGGCAGATGGCAAGGTTCAAGGTCGTTTCCGAGTTGAGAGTGGCCTTCGGCGTCGACACAGTGGAGTTCGTCGAGGTCTGGTCCATCGGAAAGAAAGATCTGGAAGACGGTCAGAAAGAAGAATAAACCCCTTATTTTTCAAACCCATTAATCTTGGACGGGTGGCCTAGTCTGGATATGGCGGCAGCCTCCTAAGCTGCAGGCCGGGGGTTCGAATCCCCTCCCGTTCGCTTACCTTAATAGCCAGACATTAAATTAGGTACATTATGCATTGAAATGTCCGATCGCGTATCTACGAAGCAGTGCGATATCAGGAATTTTTCATTCTCCTCTGATCTTGATGATCTTCGCAGGCACTCCGCCTACCACCGTGTATGGCGGAACATCCTTATTCACGACCGCCCCGGCGGCCACTACCGAACCCTCGCCGATGTTTACGCCCTTCAGTATTATCGCGTTGGCGGCTATCCACACATCATCCCCGATAACGATCTTCTCAGATGTGTGCCCTTGTTTCACTATGGGGATGTCTCTGTCCGAGAATGTGTGGTTTCCTGTATTGATGACGACGTTCGGCCCTATAAGAACATTGTTTCCTATTGTTACCTCATCTCTTGCGGTAATGGACACATTCTTGTTCAGGTACACGTTATCGCCGATCGATATGTTATATGGGAAGTAGAACGTCACCCCAGGGTAGACGTATAGGTCCTTTCCGCATTTCGGCAGAGTTGTTTCATAGAACAACGCTCTGAGCTTTGGGCCGAGGCCTGCGGATGCCATCATGCCCAGTTCCTGCTGCATCTCATGCCATTCGATGGATCCTGCTGCGAGTTTCCTGAATTTGGACAGATGGCGGTCGATTTCACACGACTGCCGTCGTAATTCGGCAGGCGGTAAGATATTCATTCCCGGGAATCTTTTCTCGAAGTCTATCATCTCGTTTCTTTCGCGGAATTCTCTTTCCATGGATACGGCAATAATAAGTGATTTGCAGCGTATAAAAAAGCCTCTCTCAGAACCAGTAGGAATTGGCCGCAGAGGCAAACGCTACTATATATCGCAAAAAGCGGTTTTCGAAAGCGAGCAATGTTCAATGTTAAATCCTTATACTCTATTGAATACATATCCATATCTTTCTATACCAGTAATACGGATTATCTTATGATCAAAGAGGCATAACATGGCATATTGTTCAAAATGCGGAAAAGAAATCGATTATGGATCGGTATACTGCCCGAGTTGCGGAGCAGCGGTATCGGGCTCGTCATCAAATCAGAATAACAATCAACAGAATTGGACCAACAACTATGGTCCGAGCAACGCGCCGCAGCAGAGCGCACAGGGGCTCGGAGGAACACTGACAATAATCTTGGTGCTGGGCATATTGTGGGCGATAGTTTCGCTCCTTGCCGGCGTAGCCCTTATCGCCCTTGGAGTCGGTTTCATCTTCATCGCTGGGCCAGTGGTAGGTGCAGTGTGTCTTCTGGGCGGAATAATTACGCTGCTGTCTTGTATGTATATTTACAAACTGGAGAATCACAAGAATGCATTCATACTCTGTCTGATTGGTTCGATAATCGCTCTACTCACAGGCGGAATTCTTGTTGGAATAATCGGAATAATCTTTGCATTCTTGCTCAACAACGAGAAGTACAGATTCAAATCATAAACCCAACGGCCGCTTCGGCGGTCTTTTTATTTCTATTCACAGTTCAGCGAAATCGTCTGCATACCGAATATGTTGGAAGAACACTATATACTCAAGGTAAAAATATAATGCAAGCGTTGTATGATTCGTCAATGACGGAATTCTGCCGCTCTTAACAAAGAGGATGCGGAATTCAGAAAAATATTGAGTGATAGTAATGGCAAAAGAATCAAAGAACAAGAATCCGCTGGTATCGCTGCTGGGCGGGATCGTTATGACGATCCTGCTTGTAGTGGTAGTGCCTGTGGTGATAAGCTATTTCATAGAGCCGATCGTTATGGACCTCATCGGCGATAACTCGCTGGACCTTGCGTTCATTCAGCTGACCTCAGGTGCATTGGGCGCCATCGTGATGCTGATTGTGCTGGTATTGTTCATGCTGCTCATGGGCGGCGGCGCCATCCTGAGGAAGTTTGGAGTAATTGGGATCGTAGGTCTGATACTTGCATACGTTTTCCTGCTCGATCAGCTCTGGGGATGGGTCGTACCGGTGATAATAGTCACGGTCCTCGGCCTGGTATCATATCTTCGCGATAAGAAAAAGGGCAAGTAAAGAAACTCATTCAAATACCACTTTTTAGGGGGGCTGGCACTTTTTTTACAGGCCGCAGCTAAGGCTGGGTTTTCAAATAATATCAATTGACCGTCATTCTTTGGCAAGGCGGAACGAACCGATCACCGAATGTATTGCCCCCTTCTGCATAAGCTCGCTTTTCATAAGAAAGATCTCTGAGCAGAGGAATGAGCCTGTCTCCAGGTTCTTCTCTCTTTTAAGAAGGTCGATAAGGCCGTCGGAGGGTGTCTTCACTCTTCCGACAGTTACATGCGCTTTGAATGGTTTCTGATCATAATCAATAGAGGATGCGTCAAGCATCCCGTCCAGGTCCGACAGGATATCGTTGAAATAGCCCCCCATATCGGCGCCTATCCACACAATGCGCGGATCCTTGGTATTGGGGAAAGCCCCCAGCCCCTTCATGGAAACATTGAATGATCGATATTTTTCCAATGATCTCATGCGTCCCGACAGATCTTTGATCTTCTTCGCATCCACATCGCCCAGAAAACGCAAAGTCAAGTGGACATCCCCAGAGACATTGACTCCTCCGATCTCCTTAAGCATTTCCTGAACTCTTTTTACAGCAGGCGTTGCCGGTATTTTGATCGAGACAAAGGACCTGATCATTTCCATATTTTTCACATATGAATAATGCCGTATTTGAAACTGGGCAAAACTCTGATCGCGGAGGTCTTTATGGTTTTTTGATGTTTCGTGTGGAAACTGTTTGAATGTGCTTGAATGCGACGTAGCGGATCGCTAAAGTAAGCATCCGCATATTTGCAAAGGACAAGAGTACGTCAGGCTGGTAGGCTGGCCCTCCTTCATACCCTTTCTCTCTGGCTGAAGCTGTATTGAATAAGGAATAAAGTGTAGACGGTGTCGACACAATCCGTGCCGTATTCCGCCTGTTTGTTATCGAGGACTGTGCCATTTATACGTTTTCCAATATGCCAAAATGTCATTATTACAGTGCTGTTCATATCGGCACTGTCAAAACCTGCGGACACCGAATTCCAAGAATAGGCCACACCAGAGTTGGCACTGAATAGAGACGAATATGATGGTAATTTGTCTTAAATTCTTAATGAACTCTATTGCCAGACACAAAAAGTATTTATTTTTTACACACCAGTGTCAATACTATCTGGAATAAGGTAAGGAGGTGAAAAACTGAAATTGGATATTAAAAACACATATAGCATATTGGGGCTGATATTGGGATTGCTGTCGGCTCTCCTTTTGGGTATCATTGGTCTAGTGATCGTTATTATCGTTGCGCTGATCATATTCTTTGTCACAAAGAAGTCAACGGACGATCTGGTTAGCTTCCTTATATTTGCCGTGATAGGCTTTGTAATAGGAGTAATAATCAACATCCTAGTAATTGCCGCGATATTCTCGGTACTTTGAACAAACCCTTTATCATTTTATTTAATGTCTTCTCTACTACAATGGCAGTTTGATCGTTTTTGTTTTTGGGTGTTTTTATTATTCTTTTTGACGTTGATCATTGTTAGAATGGTTTTTTGGTTCCTCTCATACTGAGCCTATTTCCAGTAAGAAGTGTAAGAAGTGATTTTGTCAATGACGCTTTGCCCGAATGTCAAATTGATAAGAAAAAGTAAGAGGTTTGTAGGAGACAAAACGGTTTATTTTTTCTTGGAGTCTCTTGATGCGTTTATTATTGTCTTGAATAGTTCTCCCATGATCTCTGCTGTTGTTTCCAGGAAGATTGTAGTTTCGTATCTTTCCAGCAGCTCGCATAGTTCATCATACAGTTTTTCTTTATTTTCTGATATTTCTACCATGATCAGTAGATTTTTGTTTGAGGATATTTAATCAGGTCGATACAATTATGAGTTAGTCTCTTAGGTGTCTGAGGTTTGACCGTTCACGGTCTTGGGGCAGATTTCAATTTATTGAAATGGGTTTTTGTTCTGCCTATAAAGTTCCCACTTTGTGAGAGGTGGTGGCTGGGCGATTTCCGTCAGGCAAGCGTACCGGAGCGTAACGAGGTAAAAAAATTCAGGGTCGCTGGCAATGGCGCGTCCAAGAGAAGTCAGCGCGTAAACGTAGCACTTTCTGTAATTATCTGCTCTTGGTCATATTTTTCCCTGGAACACGGCTTTAGGCATCAAACGCAAACGGAATTATGCGTGCAAAGTCTGTTTTAATGAAAAGATAAAATAGTACGTTCTGGTAGGTGGACTGGGCGGGTGCAGTGGCGGAAGACGAGAAAACCAAAGAAGTAGAGACTTTGCTTGGGGATCCAAAGAAAGCGATACTTGCGATGGCGATTCCGACTACTGTTGCTCTTGTAGCGCAAGCCGTTAACAACCTGGTGGATGCCGCATGGGTGTCCGGACTGGGAAGAGACGCGCTCGCTGCCGTCGGTCTGGTTTTTCCTGTGTTCTTCATCATCATCGGAGTGAGCACTGGAATAGGCATAGGAGCGGCTTCCGCGATATCAAAAAGGATCGGCGCAGAGAACAAGGCCGGAGCGGACAGGACCGCGGCGCACGCCATCATCCTTGTTCTCATTGGAAGCGTGATAATGACGATTCTGTTCGTTCTGTTCCTGGAACCGATCCTGAGAGTGCTCGGGTCAGGCGCAGAAGAAAGCACGATAAGGGAGTGCATCAACTACGGGCTGCCGATAGTGGCCTTCATGGGTGTGTTCATGGTAACTGGGGTGCTTGCAAACATCTTAAGAGCAGAAGGGGCAGCCAAACGCTCTATGTATGTGCTAATACTTGCTGCCATCATCAATCTGGTGCTCGACCCGTTCTTTATCTACGACTACGGGTTAGGATGGGGGATGACCGGTGCGGCGATGGCGACGGTCATCGCAGAAAGCATTGCGATGCTGGCTATGTTGTACTGGTACTTTGTGAAGAAGGACCTTTATCTGCGGTTCAGGTTCAGAGGTTTCAGATTTGAATCCGAGATCATCAAAGACATATTCAAAGTCGGTATCCCTGCAGCCCTTCAGATGACGATCATCTCGATCGTATCGATATTCATGAATCTGATACTTCTGGAGGCAGGCGGGGATGACGGAGTAGCGATCTACTCATCGGACTGGAGGGTGCTGAGCATCCTCACCATACCTCTGATGGGCATCGCTGCGGGAGTAGTGCCGGTCTGCGCAGCAGCGTTCGGGGCAAAGCGTTACGATAAGGTCAAGGCCGCATACGTGTACGCACTGAAAATATCCGTATTGCTGATGATCGCAGTATGTGTCATCACCATCATCTTCGCGTCTCAGATGGTCTTCGCCTTCACATATGACCCGGGTACAGAATACCTGAGGGGAGGAATGGCCGAGTTCCTGAGGATCGCCGCTCTGTTCCTTCCGTTCATGGCAATGGGGATGGTGGCTGAATCTATGTTCCAGGCATTGGGCATGGGAATGAAGTCCCTGGTGTCTACTCTGTTCAGAAATCTCCTCATGGTCCCCCTGTGTTATGTGGCGATGATCGCAACGACCGGGCTGACATACATCTGGTGGGGAGCGACGGTCTCAGAAGTGGTAGCGTCTGCCATTGTTGTTGTATGGAGTTTCTATGTTCTCAGGAACATCATTAAAGGATTTGACCGCAAGACAAAGCCGGCGGACGCATGAGTTTTTCAATAGGATCCAGGGTTGGACCAGCAGGTAGGCTCATAACTTTTAGATAGAGACCGAACATATCAGATTACATGCCCCGCGCGTTGGTCGTCGTTGATTATCAGGTTGATTTTGTTGCAGGCAGCCTGGGGTCTCCGCAGGCCAAGGCCATAGAAAAGAACATAGTCGCCAAGATCAAAGGGTATCTTGAGAACGAAGAGAAAGTGTTCTTTACGATGGACACCCACGGCAAAGACTACCTGGAGACGGACGAAGGCGCCCATATCCCGGTCGAACATTGCATAAAGGGGACTCCCGGATGGCAGATCTTCGGGGAAGTCGCAAAATATCAGAAAAGAGGGAAAACGATCGAGAAGGGAACGTTCGGCAGCCTAGATCTCGTTGAACTGCTGGAAGGGTCCGATGAGATAGAGCTTTGCGGAGTGGCCACGAACATATGCGTGATCGCGAACGCGGTCATATTGAAAACGGCATATCCCAGATCAAAGGTAATGGTGGATCCGAAATGCGTCGCAAGCTATGATGAGGGCCTTCACAGAAAGGCCTTGGATGTGATGAGGTCCCTTTCAATAGACATCTTGGACGGGTGACAGCGTGAACAGAACACTTCCCATACAGACTCCGCGCCTTTATCTCAGGCAGTTCTCCATGACGGATGCGGTGAAAGCATACGACAATTGGATGTCCGATGACGATGTGACCGAGTTCCTTTCATGGGAGACGCACAGGTCCCTGGAAGAATCAGAAAGGGTGATAGGGAGATGGGTGCGCGCATACGAGTTTGGGACGATGGACTGGTGCATAACGCTCAGGCAAAAGAGGGAGCCGATAGGCAGCATTACGGCGGTGCAGGATTTTCCTGAGGACGGATACTGCGAGCTGGGATACTGCATCGCAAAGGAGCACTGGGGCAAAGGGTATATGACAGAGGCCTTAGGCGCGGTCACAGGATTCATTTTCCGGAACACCGATTACAAATGGGTACAGGCGAGATGCGATTCCGAGAACTACGGGTCGAGACGGTGCCTTGAGAAATGCAGCTATAGGCTTGCTGCGGACCTCGATCTTTCATGCGGGAAGAGAGGCGGAGAAGTAAGGACGTATCATATGATGAGGATAGACCGCAGAGATATCGCAGGGAGATGATCCCATGACCAATGAGAACTACCTCAAATGCCGCACGTGCAGGTTCTGCATCCATTCACAGGACATCTGGGTGTGTTCGCTCAAGAGCATACCGACGGACAGCAGCAGCTCATGTGAAAGATACAGGCCGGGGTCATGCGAGAACTGCAACAGCCTGAGGATGTCGGCCGGGAACGCGCTGTGCACTCTCACAGGAGAAGAAACATACATCCTGAGTGTCTGTTCTAATTACGACCCATCAGGAAAAAGATCAGTATAACGCATTCCTTTTCTTGCGGCCTTCGAAAGCATTCTTGATGCTCGCTTTGGCTTCGCTCGAACCCGTCAGGACCCTCTTTGCCGATTCCGGTATCCCGTAGTAGACGATGTTGTCCGATATCCCGACATCGAATGCCATCATATCCCTTATGGCCGAATATGACCTCTGAAGGCTGCCGATGACCTTATTGAGAGAATCGGAGAGCTCATACAGATTATCCTCTATGAACTGCATCTTGTTCCTGAACGGCTTTCCGCTGGCAAGCAGAGGATTGTATGTGCCGTCGAGATAATCCTGATCGAGATCGTCTATCGCATCCATGAGATACACGGAAGCGCTCAGGTGCGTGAACAGACCTTCCAGGTCCTTTCCTGCTTTTTCTCCTGCCATGTTGCTCAAGGCATAGGACAGAGACCTGCCGAACGCCTCGCCCATAAGTACTGCGTCCTTACACTTGGAATCCTCCATTTTTCTGAGTTCTTCGAATCCGTTCCCGACCGCCTCGTCATATTCGGGATACGACCGTTCTGCCTTTGATATGGCACGCCCGAGCACCAGCGAAGCGGCATTGCTTTTCAATGACGGTTTATCGAAAGAATCGTCCACGAGCTCCCATTTTGTTAGAAGGACCGTGTACGCCGCCATCTTTCTGAAAAGGCCGGAATCCGCCTTTGGTTTCTTAAGAACGCATAGGATGGAATTACCAGTTCCTTCGAAATACGGAACATCGTTAAGGAAAGAGTTCATTATTATCGTGTTGAACGTCATGTCGTAGTTCACTGCTGATGTCGACATGATCCCGTATTCCGATCTCAGCTGATGGCATGTCTCGCAATAGTATCTTCTGTAAATGGAAAGATCAGAAGGGGACAGTTTGGTGTAGAGCGGTACCGTATACCCGAACATATGCTGCGGAGTAATATGAAGGGTTCACAAATAAAACGTTATGTCCGCTGATGCCTTTTGGCTTAGAATGCAAAGCAGCCCTTATGGATATTATGTCTCATTATCCATCTTGATATAGCTCCACTTTTCCCTCTATTTTTTATATAGTACTAATGCCGTTCTCCTACTATGAAACTGAGCAAAGCATCATTATTTGCCGCCATACTTATGGTGATAATAGTTGTGATTCTCGCAATTATGATTTTTACTTCAGACAGCCTGAGTGTGACCACGGCGCTTATCATGGGAGGGCTGGTAGTCCTTCTTTTCGCTGTCGTTTATGCGTTTATTGCACTTCGTGTGGAAAAACAGTAAAGAGAATCAAACGGACAGCAAAGGAAAGAGTGTTGTCCAAAACCACTTACATCGTCTTTATACTCACAATTCTAGGGCGCAGAGATCAAGAGGTTCCGTCAAAGTCTCCGACCACACAATTAATATATTTTTAAGGGGTACGCGGATTGTGCTTATCCAGCAGATAGAAGGTAAAACCATGTCTCCCGATGCAAGAACCATCGAAAGTCTGACAGAGTTGTATATGAACCAGTCTCCGGCGGCGTTCACTGCGATTGCCATGCACGCCAAAGAACCGAACGATTATTCTAAGCGCGTCGACGAGGCAGAACACGGCGGTCCGACAAACTGCAGCTATCCGTGCTGCAACGAGAGAGGATGCTGTTCTTCCGGCTGGTGGTATGCGGGACTGGCAGGCTGCATCGTTGTATGCTGTGCGTTCTGCTGCTACATAACAAACGGATTCAACGGCGTATGGACATACTGGCCGTTCTGAGCCAGATCAAGGATCATGAGGCCTTTTATCTCCGTTATAATAAAGCCGACGCTTGAATGCAATATCAATTGCAGGCACTGTTATCATACTCCTGATAAAAGGTCCCCCGAAAAAATGAGCATCGAGACCCTGGAAAGGCTGTTCAGCATGCTGTCCAAAGAATACGAGTCCGTATGGTTCGTATGGCACGGGGGAGAACCTCTTCTCATGCCGTTCAAATTTTACAAAGAGGCAATAGATCTTCAGGAAAAGTATTTCGGTAAGAATTCCCGCAGGACCGGGAACACGATCCAGACGAACGGTATTTTGCTGGAAAGGAAGTTCATAAATTTCTGCAGAGAGAAGATGATAAACATCGGGGTATCATTCGAAGGCCCCTACAACGATGTCCTCAGAGAGAACACCGATACGGTGAAAGAGAGGATCGAGTACCTGAGCGACAAAGAAAGGGTGTTTTCCGTCAGTTCCACGATATCCGCAGAAACAGCGTCCAAACAAAAAGAGATATACGAAGGTTTCAGGTCCGACAAGACCGCAGTATCCTTCGCGCCGGTCATACCCGCGGGGTGCGCGGCATGCGGGAAGACGGTCCCGAATGCAGAGGAATACATAAGATCAAGCATCGAATGCTTTGACAGCTGGCTTCACGATAAGAATGCGGAGGTGCCTCTCATCCCCCATTATCTGTATGTCCTGAGCGCCCTCGGAGAGCCGCAGGGGTCGGACTGTGCGCACGATTCCTGTCTTACCAAATGGATATGCGTATACCCTAACGGAGACCTTTATCCGTGCGGCAAGGGCTGTCCTTCGGAGTTCAAGCTCGGGAATATCCGAGAAACGGATTTGATATCGGATGCGTTCCGCACGGAAGGGTTCGGGAAGATACTTGCCGGCACCATTGAACGGAGGAACAGATGCATGGCAGAATGCAGCCTTTACAAATTCTGCAACGGAGGATGCAGCATTGACGCCTACTATGAAACAGGGCTCGACAAGGCCGGAGGGAATTCGTGCAGGATATTCAAAGAAGTGTTCGGGCACATCCTTTCTTCGGTTGAAGACATCGTCGAGACCCGTCCTGACCTGTCGGAATACAATAAGTTCGTCAGAGATGCCGTCCTAGGCAAGCTGATAAATCCGAAGATGACTGGTCAGTGACAGCGTTCTCCCACGGCATCGATCATTATCTTTACGCCTTTCGGAAGAGAACTCACTCCGATACAGGTCCTTGCTGGGCAAGGGCTGCCGAACATTTCTGCATAGACAGAGTTCATCATGGCAAAGTCATCCATATCTGTGAGGTAGACAATCACCTGCAGAACATGACCGCTCTCGACCCCTGCGGCAGAAAGGATCGAGATGAGGTTCTTTATCGCAGTCCTGATCTGATCTTCCGTTCCGTCAGGTATCGTTCTGTCAATAGGATCGATAGGTATCTGTCCGGAAACATAGACCGTATTCCCGGAAATGACGGCCTGTGAATAAGGACCGGAAGGCACGGGAGCGTCTTTTGTCTCGACGGGGATCATCATTCGTCCTTTCCCACATTGGCCAGATCATAAGGCGTGCGCTGATAGACATAATAGTTCAGCCAGTTGGTGAAGAGCAGGTTCGCATGCGCTCTCCAATTGACGATTGGGTCGTTCTGCGGATTGTTCTGCGGAAAGTAATTATCGGGAATGTTGGGCGTAAGGCCTTTCTCGATATCCCTTTCATACTCATATGCCAGCGTTTTCGCGTCATATTCGAAATGCCCCGTCACGAACACCTGCCCGGCCTTTTCCGATGTGATGATGCTCACTCCTACCTCTTTGGATTCAGCGATCACATGGAGGCGCGGGTTTTTGTGGATCTCATAAGCGCGGACCTCTGTATGCCGCGAGTGCGGCATACAGAACACATCGTCAAACCCTCGGGTGAGAGGCTCGTCCTTTACATTCGGGGTATGGGGATACACGCCGGAGATCTTCTCGCTCAGGTGGTATTTCGGTATGTTATAATGATAATACAGACCGGCCTGCGCACCCCAGCATATGTGGAAAGTGGATGTCACGCTCTTAACGCTCCATTCCATGATCATGCACAGTTCGTCCCAATAATCCACGTTCTCAAAGGAGATGTTCTCGACCGGAGCGCCTGTTATTATCATTCCGTCGAACTTCCTGTCTTTGATCTCATCAAACGTATAATAGAACTTATCCAGATAGTCCTGGGATGTGTTCTTTGATTCATGGGTCGCCATCTGCAGCAGGAAGATGTCCGTCTGCAGAGGACTGTTGCTCAAGATCCTGAGAAGCTGTATCTCCGTCTCTATTTTGGTAGGCATGAGATTTAGGATCAATATCTTCATCGGACGTATGTCCTGAGTCGTCGCACGTCCCTCTCTCATAACGAAAATGTTCTCGTGTTCGAGGGCCGCACCTGCGGGCAGGTCATCTGGTATATTGATCGGCATGAAAGATACCCCAGTAGGAGGGTAAATAACATCAATACTTATTTATCTATCTTTGGAGGCGAAATCTGCCGATAAACGGGCTGTACGGGGAACCCGTTGAAGGATTTATTCAAAATTCGATGCCTTTTCTTGCTCCGATCCCCTTGTCGAAGGGGTGTTTGATCATTGTCATCTCTGTCACGAGATCGGCATATTCCACTATCTCTTTGGGAGCGCCTCTCCCGGTAAGTACGATCTCTATATTGTCGGGTCTGCCTTTCAGCATCTCGATGACCTCTTCGGGATCCAAAAGCTTCCAGCTCATTGAATTGTTTATCTCATCAAGTATCACAAGGTCGTATCTGCCGGAGTAGATCTCTTCCTTTGCTCTTTGAAGCGTTTCGCGGGATACCCTGATATCTTCTTCTCTGGGCACCTTAGACTTCATGTGGTCAAGGCCGAGAGGAAGTATCGTGAAGTTAGGGACCTTCTCCGCAGCCAGGTGTTCGCCGTAATTCTGAGCAGGCTTGAGGAATTGGATCATAAGGACCTCCAATCCGCGCCCCGAAGCTCTGAAGGCAAGGCCCAGCGAAGCAGTGGTCTTGCCTTTTCCTGACCCCGTATAAACCTGCACCAAACCAAGCTTGCTCTTTATCTCCTGCGGTATGCTGCTCATCTTTATCAGCAGCGAATCTCGTTCTGAGAATTAAAAGAAACCTATGTTATAGACGTTCATCATGACCCGCAGAAAAAACTTCCGAGACTCCCGATGGATATTGACAGCATATATGTTATTAACACCCAAGACAATGGCGGTGGGCAATGGAATCATACCTGAAAAGTCTTCCAACTGATATGAAGACATTGCTTGCCGCATGCTGCATGGGTGCCGCAATCATGCCCCTTATGAGCACGATGATGAATCTGGCACTTGTAGATATCGGCGAACAGTTCAGTGTGGGTTCCAAAGACCTCGCGATGGTAAGTACGATCTTCCTTTTGGGATCGGTCGCCGCAATGGTACCACTTGCAAGGATATCGGACATCATCGGCAGAAGAAAGATATTCATAATGGGGCTGGTCATCACGATCATATCTGCGGTCATCGCAGCCTTCAGCCCCCACTTCTACATCCTGCTGCTGATGAGATTCATAATGGGGGCGGGATCCGCAGCGGTCGGAGTCACCAGCGTCGCAATACTGACAGAAGTGTTTCCCTTCGAAAGAAGAGGATGGGCGATAGGGATACAGACAGCATGCATATACGTCGGCAGCGCGGTCGGACCGGCGTTCGGAGGGTTCATCTGCGATCTTTTGGGGTGGAGGGAGATATTCTTCATCATCATGCCCTTTGCAGCAGTTTCGCTTGTTCTGATACTGAGGTTCAAGCAGGAGTTCATAACCTGCGCCGGCGCGTGCATGGATTACAAAGGAGCGGTCCTGTTCAGCGCAATGATAATGATAACCATGTGCGGCATGGTGGGTCTCCCGGAGATCTGGAGAGGTGAGATGGAGCTTCAGAACCTCTGGGCTCCGGCGTTGATCGCGATAGGCATGGTATTGCTGTACTTCTTCCTGAGGTCGATGAAGGTCACGAAATCTCCTGTCCTTGATACCAGCGTTTTCAAGTACAAAGTATTCTCGAGGGCCTGCCTCGCGGCATATCTGAACTATGCGTCATCCTTCGCCGTATCCTTCTTCATGGCGCTGTATCTTCAGAAGATAGGCGTCCTCTCGCCGATGCAGGCGGGGATGGTGATCATGATACAGCCCCTTATTCAAGTGGTCCTCACAGCGAAATTCGGAAGCAAATCCGACAGGATCAAAGACAAGCGCATACTGCCGACCCTGGGCATGGCGATAACAGGCATCGGGGTAGCAATGATAATGTTCCTGGGGACAGAGGTCAATTTCCTGTACGTCGGTCTGATCTTGGCGGTCCTCGGGGTCGGGTACGGCGTTTTTGCCGCGCCGAACACGAGCGCAGTGATGTCGTCTGTTCCGCCGAAGAACCGCGGGGCGGCATCGGGAATGATAGCTCTCGTAAGACAGTTGGGAATGATGACGAGCATGGCGGTAGCGATGTGCACAATTTCGATAATAATGGGGACGGCAGACAATCTCAACCCCTCGACATTCGATTCTTTCGTTACGGTGCTGCATGTAGCGTTCGGGGTATGTTTGGTAATGTGCATAGTGGGTACGATTGTCTCATGGTTCAGAGGAAACAACCCCGAAGGGATCTCCGAATACAAATGACCCAGTAATTTAGTTATTCCTAACTTTGGTATTCTCTAGAAAGACGTAAATACCACCAAAGCGCATGAAAAGCCGATGTCGGACACCTCTCAGGAGAACTACAATTTTCAGAAGGTCGTTTTCGTTGTAGGGGCGCTGCTGCTGATAACAAAGTTCGTGGCGTATCTGATAACGAATTCGGTTGCGATATTCACAGATGCTGTCGAGAGCATAGTGAACGTTGTCGCCGGAGGGGTCGGTCTCTACGCGCTATATCTGTCCGCAAAGCCCGCGGACAGATCGCATCCGTTCGGCCACGGGAGGGTCGAGCTCATTTCGGCATCTGTGGAAGGCTCCATGATAGCGATCGCCGGCGTGATGATCATTTTTGAAGCCATCAGCAACCTGATGGAACCGAAAGAGATATCCTCTCTTGACATAGGCCTTCTGCTGATCATATTCGCCGCCCTGGTCAATTTCATCATAGGCACGCTTGCTGTCAGAAAGGGCAAAAAGAACCGCTCCATGGCTCTGGAAGCAAGCGGAAAACACCTGAGGACGGACACGATTTCTTCCGTAGGCATAATAATCGGTCTGTCTGTCGTCTATTTCGGAGGCCGCTTTGGATATGATCTTTCCATTCTGGACCCGATAATGGCCCTGTTCTTCGGGGCGTTCATTGTGATAACCGGAGCAGGCGTGATAAAGAAAGCTATTGACGGGATCATGGACAAGGCCGACATGGAGATATTAAAGAAAACGGTCGTTTGTCTGAATGAACACAGGTCGGATGACTGGATCGATATCCATAATCTCAGAGTGATAAAATACGGAAGCAAGCTTCACATAGAGATGCATGTGACAATGCCTTTCGATATGACGATATCCGATATGGAAAGGGAGAACTGCCACCTTCATAAGTCAGTGGAATCAATGTTCGGAGAGTCTGTCGACGTGATAATGATGCCGGAACCCTGTAAGGAATTCTCATGCGCCCACTGCAAAAGGGACTGCAGTGTCAGGCGTGCAGAGTTCATCGAAAGCATCAATTGGAACGTCAATCTGCTTGCGCAGGAGCATCAGCACGCATACGGGAACCGTGTGGTCATAAAAGGCCTGAACAAAAAATGAGCCGTTGATCAGTCGGACGCTCAAACAGAGTTCAAGCCGCCCGTGCTTTCCAAGCCTGTCTTCTTATGGCTTTTTTTCCTGTTCCGGCGCAGGTTTAGCAGAGGGCTCAGCGGGAGCAGTCTGAACTGCGGGCTGCTCCTCGGGCGTGGCCGGAACTTCCGGCACCGCTTCGGCATTTTCTTCGGCCTTAGGGGCCTCTTTCTTTGCCTTTTTCCTTCCGCCGCTGATCCAGGCCTCGTCTTCAAGGTCTTTTTCTACGTCGGTATTGCCTCTTCTTTCTTCCCGCACCATATCGCGAAGCTTTTCCTTGTCCCTGCTTTCGGCCTCTTTTCTCTTTGCGATGGATTCCTTCAACTCCGCCTTAGCGGCAGCACGGTCCTCTTTGGGAAGCGCTTTGATTTCCGTTTTTCGGTTGGATTCATACTTTTTTGCGAGGTATTTATCCGTATCGATCTTTTTTTGCAGGGTCTCGATCTCTTCTTGCTTAGTTTTCATCATCTTGGCATGTCTGGCTGCCGCTTTCGGCTGGTATTCTTTTTTATCCTCTTTAGAAACATCCTTCTTCTTCGACGCCATTTCATAACCCCGCATGCACGTAGTGCTGATGTATGCCAGTAATGCCTATCTACCGATTTAAAACTAACACAGATGAAAAAATGAAGTGAGGCCGTCCGGTGGACGGCCTGGTGGATCACTGGGACGATGTCCAATATTTGTGCAGGTTGCAGAGTTCCCAGGCAACGATGTTCTTCGCATCGGTCTTGAAGAATGCTTCCGGTGCGTCTCCGTGCTTGAGGTATTTCCTCATCAGTATGCCGTCCGCGCAGATCTCAATGAACACTATATAGTGCTCAGCCGTCATAGGATGGGCGGTTTCCTTTCCGACCTTGACAAGTACGCCTCCGTTCTTCCTCTCGATGTAAGGGACATGTTTCTCAGTTGAGAAGTCTGCGGTCTTCGCTTCCAGCTTTGTCATCTCTTGTCCGCAGCATATCGGGACCGGTCCTCCTGCAGAGTAGATTCCTTCTACGTAGTTGCTGCAGTGCTCGCATACATATATGGCTCTTTTCTTTATATTTGACATATATAATCACTGCTTCTAAATCTCTGTCATGAGTATATTATTCATTCGTTGCCACTTAAAAAAAGGCTTATAGTGCTCAAGGCATGTATGCTCATGGAGATCCCCGCGATATACGCTGTGTTCAAAGGCGGTGAGGTGAAGACCGCACCCGTGAACATCAACGGTACAGACATCTCTTTTATCTCGGAGCCGGCGCCGACAGAATACTCAGCAGACGAACTGGATGACAGGATGCCGGTCCTGGTGGCAGACGTGAGAGGACTAGGCAAAAAAGAACTGGACGACCGCCTGCTCATGAACATGAGCTTCCCAGGGAGCGATGTATGGTTCCTGACGCCTATCAAGGACGTCGAGGATGTTTTCGACTGTTTCATGGGAAGCACCGTGAAGTTACTGGTGCCCTACCATATGACCAGGAACGATATCGTCATGGAAGAGGCTTATGAAGTGACAGAGAATTGCATACCTGCGCTGTTCGTTTCACACGGAAGGGTCATATGCAGAGGGGAACAGACAAAAGACCTGGCATCGGCGATAGCAGAGATGGAAAGGATAGGGTTCGCGGAAATAGTTGTCTTTGACACCGATTCCACGTTAAGTACGGATGACTGGGGATCACTTCACGAAAGGCATCCCGGCCTTATACCGTTCATCAGGAACAGGGATGGGATCGCCGGAGATGCCGGATTCCAGAAGATCATATACGATCTATGACCACTTTCATGCCGATTTCTTTTCCATAGTCGAAGGAAGGTCCGGCAACATCTGATATCTCCTTCTCATCCGTACCCGATATCGCAAGATGTCCGAGCCACGCCATCTTGGCTGTGATGGAGAACGCTTTGAAGATGGAAAGGGTGTTGTTGTAATTCGGGGATGCGCCGCCACCGGAGAGCAGCGCAGCGGCAAATGCGGGATGCTTCCGGTCGCAGAACCAGACCGGCTGGAATCTGTCCATGGCAGTTTTTATTACAGAAGACGGACCGCTGAAGCGGGTCGGCGAGGCCAGGACAAGCAGGTCGCATCTTTCGAAAGAATCGTAGAGGATATCCATATCGTCTGAGATGTTGCACACTCCCTCGGCGGAACAGCTGCCGCACCCAGTGCAGTGTTCGATGTTCATCTCGATGGGGAAGAAAATCTCTGACGGTACACCGTGGAGATCCAAACCCTCGGAGAAGGAACGGCACATTTCTGATGTAAAACCTCCCTTTCTGCTCCCGCAAATTATCAGGGCCTTCATATGAAAGAATTATGTTCCGCATGCTTTTATATGTTCTGAACGGATTAGCACGTTGTCAAAGTGGGCATCATGGCAGACTTTACGAAAAATAAATCAATGGAGTTCCCAAGGATCGTTGACATAGGGCACGATGCGATAGACAATACTCCAAAGGTCTGCAACGCCCTTCAGTTCGGCAAGAACGGACTGATCGTGACAGGCACGAAGACATATGAGGCCGTCGGAAAGAAGATCGAGGACCTTGTATCTGAGAAATATGAGACGTCCACCGTTCATACGGGGAACGCAACGAACGATAATCTGAAAAGGGTCGAAGATGCGGCGAAGGAGCACAAAGCATCATTCCTGCTGGCTGTCGGAGGCGGAAGCAAGATCGACATCTCCAAAATGGTCGCCAGCAACCTCAACATACCTTTCATAAGCATACCGACATCGGTCGCGCATGACGGGATCGCGTCGGACCGCGCGTCGATCAAATCAGAAAAAAAATCCATGTCGGTGAGCGCCGTTTCTCCCACCGGAATAATCGCGGACACAAGGGTGATAAACGAAGCTCCGTACAGATATCTCGCGGCAGGCTGCGCGGATGTGATATCGAACCTGACAGCGCTGACAGACTGGGATTTCGCAAACAGGATGCAGGGAGAGGAAATAAGCAGTTCAGCGGTCTTGATATCAAGATACGCAGCGGAAGAGATCATTTCCAACTGCGAGATCATAAAACCTGGGATAGAAAAAAGCGTATGGTTTGTGCTGAAGCCGATAGTGGCATCCGGAGTATCCATGCTCATAGCCGGCAGTTCCAGGCCGACAAGCGGCTCCGAACATATGTTCTCGCACGCGTTGGATGTCATAAAGCCGGAGACCGCCCTCCACGGTGAGCAGTGCGGGGTGGGATCCATAATGATGATGAAGCTGCAGGGCGGCAACTGGAAGAAGACAAGGGATGCCCTGAAGACCATAGGCGCACCCACAACGGCGAAGGAGCTCGGGTTCACTGATGAAGAGATAATAGATGCCCTTGTCATGGCAAAGGACATGCGCAAAGAAAGGTTCACAATCCTCGGGGACAGAGGGCTGAACGAGGAAGCGGCGGAGAAGTTGGCGAGGAGCACCGGAGTGATCTGATATGGCGGCCATAACGCTGATAAGCGAAGCGCAGGCAAAGGAGGGGAACCTGTTCTACTACCTCGGACCGCAATCTGAGTGCGGTGACTGCAAGCTGAAAGAAGTGTGCTTCAATCTTGAGCAGGGAGCTATGTACGAGATCACCGCTGTCAGAGACCAGATGCACGACTGCATATTCAATGAGGATAAAGTACGCGTGGTAGAGATCAAAAAGGTCGCCCAGAGGTCAGCCGTACCTAAGAAATCGGCGATAGAGGGCGGCATCATTACTTTTAAGGAACAAAAATGCGGAAGGCTTGAATGCAAGAACTACCGCCTATGCCGCCCATATGCTCTCGAAGGCGGCAAGAAATACTCCGTGGTAGAGATCGAAGGAGACGCGGAGTGCCCTGCAGGCGACAGCCTGGTGCTGGTCAAACTGTTTTGATCAGCGGATCTCTGCAACAGCATTGGTAAGCAATGCGATCGCAGTATCGACCGCACTTATGCGCACGCTGTCCCTGCCCCCTTCAAAGTTGAATCTTTTGGCGAATGTCCCGTTCATTGTGGAGACGCCGATCCAAACAAGCCCGACGGGCTTGGAGGCGGAGCCTCCGTCCGGACCCGCTATCCCTGTAACAGAAACGGAAACATCGGAGTCGAACAGCTTTCTTGCGCCGGCGGCCATCTCAACGGCTGTCTCTTCGCTTACCGAACCGTTCTTTACCATCGTTTGCTTCGGCACTCCGAGCAGCTTTTCTTTGGAATCATTGCTGTATGTGACGACCCCTCCCAAAAAATACCCTGATGAGCCTGGAACGGATGTGATGGCAGAACCAAGCAATCCCCCCGTGCATGATTCCGCGACGGACAATGTGATCTTTTTCTTCAAAAGGACCTTCGAAAGGTCCTCTGCCGCGGTCAGCTCATTCCCCTCCGGATATGTCCCTCAATCTGCTTACTCCGTCAATATAATCGATGACCTCGGCCACCTTTTCAGGTACAAGAGGGCGCCAATCGTCTCCCTCTATCATCTTCTTCCTTACGACGGTGCCCGAATACACCTCGCGGTTGTAAAGGGGAGAGTCCCTCAGTTCGTACCCCGCCTCGCTGAACAAGCGCCTGGTAAGAGGGTTGTTGCTGTACACTATCGAGAACGGGGGCGTGAGGGATTCAACCTGAGACACCCACAGGGAATATCTCTTCAGATCTTCTATGGGCACTATGCAGTAGTTGGAGATGCCCTCAGTTTTCATCACTTCGTTTATCATCAGATATCTCTCGCCTGCTGTGAACGGGTTGTCGCATTCATGCGAATATTGGGCGCTGCCGATCCCGATCGTAAGATTCTCGGACTCTGCGGCGCATTTGCGTATTACTTCCAGATGTCCGTTGTGAAGGGGCTGGAACCTTCCGATCATCAGGGAATGTGCACCGAAGTAGCGTTTGGAAACCATGATACCTTATCTGCATCAAAAGATAAAAGGTTCCTTTTTAAAAAAGACGAATGACCGAAAAGTGTGCACACACTTTTCGGTCGGGGAAAAGAAGATGGAAGGGGTTTCAGGAGCTCGCTTTCTCGTCGTCATCCTTTCTTCTGCGCCACAGAATGAAGATTATGATGAGGATCAGGATCAGCAGCAGTATCAGTCCAAGGACCCACCAGAGGAGGTTGTTATCAGAACTGTCATCCCCGAAGTAGAGGTCCAGGTGCAGAGATGTCTCAACGTTGGAGAAGGATATCTCGGATGATGTCCTCTTTGCAGGTATCTCCCATTTCTCGAAACTGTGGCTGTCTTCCGCTACCGCTCTGACTCTGAGGTCGGCATCATAGGGGATACTGACGGCCGATGTATACGCTATGAAAGATGAACCGTTCACGCTGTATTCGGCATGTCCGCCGCCGTCCACGACATCTATAATCAGGGTGATGTTGGTTTTCGGACCGAACGTGCTCTTCACATCAATGGCGTTGTTCGCCATCACATTTTGGAATGTGTAGTATCCGAGGTCCACCTGCTCCTGGGTCAGGCGGAATCCGTTCACCGATACAGAGGATATGGAATATCCGTCGGCGGCAGAGAAATAGAAAGTCATGTTCTTTCCGCTCTGCGCCATCACTTTCCCACTTGGGGTGATCTTCGATCCTCCGTCAGCGGTTGCAGTGATGTAGTAACCTCCAGATGACTTTTCCGTCACTTTATGATCAACGCTGGAATCAGAGGCGGTGAAGTTGCCATCTCCAAGATAACGTGCGGTAACTTTGTGTATGCCGACAGGCAACGTATCTATGGAGAAGGCGGCTCTGCCATCGGCATCAAGTGCGCCTGTGCCGAGAAGTACCATGTTTTCATCATAGAATCCGACTGTGCCTGTGGGCCGGCCGACCAGTGAATCCGGGACCACCTTAGCAATGAAATTCACTTCTTCGCCGATGACAGATGAGGATGGGACGGAAGACAGCGTGGTGGTAGTCCCTCTTTTGTCCACATTGTGTCCCTGTCCAACCGAACTGTCCCCATCGAAATAGCTGTCACCAAGGTAAGTGGCGTGGATGGTGTAAGATCCAACATCTAGCGTGGTACTGAAAGTGGCGGTGTTGCCCGACAGAGCAGCTGTACCGAGCAGGTTCATGCCGGCATAGAACTCGACCATTCCGGTAGGCGTCCCGGCTCCCGGTGCTTCGACGGTCACTGTGGCGGTTAAGGTCAGTACGTCGCCGTAAGTGGAAGCAGGTCCCGATATCGACAATGAGACGTCGGTCTGTGCTTTGTTCACTGTATAGCTATTCGAACCAAACCCGTATTGTATGTACATGTTCCCCGGGAATGCTGCAAGGATGCTGTTGCTGCCGATTGTCAGAGCATTTGTTGTTAAGTAGGCATTCCCGCTGGCATCAAGCGTGCCTGTGCCTATTATGTATGCGCCAGCATAGAAAATAACATCCATTCCTATAAGGTTAGCAACGCCGGGACTATTCACAACAACATTTGCGCTGATCGTCACATCCTCTCCGTACACTGAAGAAAGGAGAGGCACTACGACAGAAACAGTGACAGATGCCTGAAGTACGACGTGACTGATGGTTTTTGTACTTGCGTTGAGGCCCAAAGTACTATTGCCGGTGAATTCAGCGGTGAAGAGGTGGCTGCCGAATGACGATGGGGCGAAGAGAGGAATGGAGAACACACCGTTGTAATCACAAGTAAAAGTACCCATCATCTGCACTCCATTGTCATAAAGATTAATTTCCGCACCAAGCAGGCCGGTGCCGCCGGGCAGGCCGGCAAGTAAAGCGGGGTCCACATAAAGAGTTGCGTTGAGCTGCACAGCCTCTCCGTACACAGAAGTGGAAGAGGGAACGACGGCAAGAATGATCGAAGTGTCAACATAACCCACATCATGATTCATTACCGATGACATGCAGCTATTGAAATTACTGTCTCCGTTGAATATGGCCATGATCGTGTGGATTCCGGGAAGAGACATCCCCATCAATACTAGATCATCAACGGTCTCTGTGTGGGTAATATCGCCGAATGCGTCGCAAGATGCAAGAAGTGTATACCCATCCACCACGAATTCGATGGGCAGTCCGTTCAGTGCACTATTATCGCTGCCTGGAAGCACGACTGAAAGGTGCGCCTTGAATGTCACGGTCCATGAAGAAGGAGCACCAGTGGTGTCAAGCGCAACGCTTGTTACAATGATGGCGGTATCGGCTGGGCCGACAGTGAGTGATATCGCAGAAAATGATGAATCGTTATAGTTTCCGTCTCCGCTGTATATCGCCGTGATTGAGTGGCTGCCGATCGATCGATCGGATATTGTTATGGACCCGATGCCGAGGACGTTCAGAGTGGCAGTCCCTATCGATGTGACGCCATCAAAGAATTCAACGGTACCGGTGGGCAATCCGCTGCCTGCATGTACGGGTGTTACCAGAGCAACGAAAGTGACCTTTTCTCCGAATACAGTCGAGCTTTTGTTGGATGATAATGCGGTCACAGTGTCGTCTTTCACAGTGATGTTCAGACTTACTGAGGTCGTGACGCCTATGAAAGTAAAGTCGATCTGTTTGGATCCGACTGTATTCATGTTGACAGTGCCGGAAGTGTTGGTCATGCCCGGTTCTGTGTAAGGGATGCCGCTGTCGGTACCGTTCGAGTATGTCAGATCAAGCAGTGTTCCGGTAAGGTCGATCGTTTCTCCCGCGATATATTGCGTTTTCGCAGGGTTCGTACCAACTGAGATGCCGGTAAGCGAGTTCAAGCCGTTCTCGACCGCACCGTAGGTGACGCTGCCGGCAGTGGAACGGATAGATCCGATCTGATCTCTGGCGAGTGCGGCTATAGACGCATCTATGGCAGCTCTGTCAGATGAGGAGAGGCCGGCGTAACCGACAATATCAGATGTCGATAGAGCTTGGGCGGCTCCTGCGGCTATACCGTTGGTAAGCACTTTCAGGGTCCCGTCCGCAGCATCGAATGTGTTTATTCCGAATACTTGTCTGTTTGTGACGGTGTTTCCCGAGACTGTGCTTCCTTCTACCAGGCTGGTAATGTAGTTCACATTGCCGCTGACAGTCTGCAAAGGCACGGTTCCGGCGGCATTGGTGTTCCCGATTATGATGCTGTTATGAAGGTATACAGTTTTTCCGCTGTCGGCGTAGATACCGCCGCCGAGATTGTTCACAATAGTACTTTGGAAAATATACGTTCTTATGGCGCAGTCTATCGCGCCGACATTGGCCGGACTAGAGGCGTAATGTTTATTGTTGGCGAATGTGCAGTTTGTCAGGATCATCAGCGCGGCGTTAGACGCTACGCTGACGCCGCTGCCGTGGATCCTAGCAGTATTATTTGTGAACACGCAGCTGTCCAGGACAACATTGTTGTTAGCCCATATCCCTCCGCCGCTTCCGTTCCCTGAGCCGCTTGTAACGTTGCCGGTGAATGTACAGTTTGACGCTGTAACGTTGCCGAATGAACGCACACCGCCCCCGTTTCCGCCGGTCGCGGTATTGTTTTTGAACTCACAACCGGTCATGGTGACGTTGCTGTTCGAATAGAGTCCGCCTCCTGCGGAAGTAGATGATGTGTTATTTGCGAATCCGCATCTTGTCAGTACAGTATCACCTTTGTTCACGTACAACCCGCCGCCCGCAATCCTCGAAGTATTGCCGGTGAAAGTGCAGTCTGTCATCGAAACAGCCTGTCCCGAATAGATGCCGCCGCCGGTGGATTGTGTGGAGTTGCCGGTAAAGTTGCAGTTTTCTGCGGCAAGAGCACAGTTTACGTACATTCCGCCGCCGCTGCCGGAAGTATCGGTACTTCCTGTTTTACCATTTTGAAGGGTCAATCCTTTCAAGGTCAATGTCCCTGCCGGTGCTGTGCAGTTCAGCAGTCTGAACTCTGATGTGCCTCCGCGCGTAATGATAACGCCGCTGACATGGCCAACACTGCCGTCGATGATCAGGTCTCTCTGACTGAATAGGATCTCTCCGCCCGTCAGCGTGACCGTGGCAACAGCCGGGTCGAACACAATGATGTCACCGTTCTGTGCAGATGCGAGAGCGGCGCGCAGGGAGCCGGCACCGCTGTCGTTTTCGTTAGTGACTGTAAGCGTACTGCCGGCTGCCTCTGTTGTCTGAAGTGAAGTATTGGCCGCCACGGTCACGGTAAATAGCATTGCGACCACGATCACCATTATTATTGTCAGGCTGAATCTATCAGGTTTTGTTTTTGGCATCAATTTCCCTCCTCTGAATGTGACTGAACGCGCCCCCTGAGGTCCCGCCATAATATTTTTATATAGCGTTCTTCGAATCTTTATAGATTTGCTATGGAGATGCCAATAATATATAGATTTAATATATGGAGTTTGAACTAACGGTGTGTTCCGATGAGCAGCTGAGCTAAGTAATTGGTCAGAGAAAATGAAAAAAATTGTGGGAGTTAAGCGGTTTATTGAGGGCAGGGTTTCCTGTCAGTCGGTATGCTTCTTTCTGTGACGGTCGTGGTATCCTCTGTGTCTTCGGTGAAATACTGCTCTGGTCTAGGGGGTTTTTCTTTCTCTTCCGGCATCGGTACCGGTATGTGTTCCGGAGGCGGCTCTACTTTCTTTGCCGTTGAGACCCCGCCGTCCGTGATCGGCAGAAGCTTTTCCATCAGATCCCTCTTCTTCGGGCAATCGAGGAACGCATACTCAATGACGTCTCGGAAGTTCCCTACAGTGTAGATGTCCATGTCATGGTAGTATTTGTTGTGGATGAGCACATCGTTCGCGTTCGCCTCGGGGATCAAAGCAAGTTTTATCCCTGCTGCCGCAGCAGCTTCCAGCTTCGCTGTGACGGCGCCGACTGGGAGCACTTTCCCTCTGACGCTCAGGCTGCCGGTCATCGCGAGGTCCTGCCTTATCGGTATCCCTTCCATTGCGGACAGGATCACGGTCGCCATCGTTATCGATGCGCTGTCACCCTCGACTCCATCGTAGGTCCCTATGTACTGAAGATGGATATCGTATTCCGAGATGGACTTGGAAGTGTAGTTCTTTATCACAGCCGAGATGTTGTCCACCGCTTCTTTGGCAATGTCGCCGAGGCGGCCGGTCGCTATGAGCCTCCCTGTCTTTTTCGTCTGCGGAGGCGCTATCTCTGCGACAATCGGAAGCACTATCCCCGAATACTCTGCCATTCCGGAATCTGCGCCAAGCGCTGCAAGGCCGTTGATCATACCGACCGCTGAGCCGCTCGTCTCGAACATCGAGTACTTCTTGCTGTTCTCTATGTGCCGGTCGGCTATCTGCTGCTCAAGACTGCGTGCCGTTCCCTTTGCGGAGAACACATCATCGACCGTGACGATATCGGACCCTCTTTCGACCGCCATATCTCCTGATACACGGACAAGCCCTCCGAGCTCCCTCATCCTCAGGGTGAGTTCGCCCTTCCTCCCGGCGCGGCGCTGGGCCTCTTTTATTATCTCTCCTACGGCGTATTTGTCGAAGTGAGGTATCTTCTCGTCTTTCTTGACCTCTTGGGCGACAAATCTTGCCACGTTGTAACGGTTCTCATCTGTGTCGGGCATCGTGCTGCGCATGTATACTTCGTACCCGTACCCTCTTATTCTTGATCTGAGCGCAGGGTGCATTCCTCTTATCGCATCAAGGTTGCCTGCGCATACCAGTACGAAATCGCACGGAACAGGCTCCGATTTTACCAGCGCGCCGGACGATCTCTCGGACTGACCGGTTATGGACATCTTCTTCTCCTGCATGGCAGTGAGAAGCGCCTGTTGTGATTCCATTCTGAGAAGGTTTATCTCATCAATGTAAAGGACGCCTTTGTTCGCCTTATGTATCGCGCCCGCCTCAAGCCTGTCGTGGGAAGGCGTTTCAAGGCCTCCGCTCTGGAACGGATCGTGCCTCACATCTCCCAAAAGCGA
>WQTN01000139.1 GCA_009786295.1 Methanomassiliicoccaceae archaeon | reverse complement strand
TGACAAGCTGAGTGAGTGTTATCCCCGCCAGTACTTCTGCATTGTGGGTGACCATTGTTCCCGCAAGGAAAATGGGCGAGGAGGCCGCACTCATTGCCATGCTCAACATGGAGACTGGGAAGTTATACTGTGGAGAATACAGCACAAGGTCGCATAGCGACCTGTCAAGCTGCAACGGACTGGATGGACACATTGTCATTGTAAGGAAAGGTTTGTTGAATGCTTCATTCTCGTCACCTCCGTACAATATCTTCTGCATCTCAAAATACTCTGGCAGGTATTCCGGCACTGCGTCGAGCATCACCGGTTTGGAGCTGTAAGATATTATAGAATCTACTTCTCTTGTCGCGCGGCACACATTAAGTCCAGCCAGTTCCATCCCCGATACAGGAGAGCAGAACCAATGTACGTTCTCACACGCCTCGGTGACCTGGGCTATCTGCTGGATATCTTTTAATGTGCTATTTCTTGTCTTGAATTGGTTCGGAGCTAGGTAATCGACCATCTTTGATCCAACGCCAAATGTATTGTAGTTCACAACAGAACCATCACTGACCATTTCAAGGTCAAACTCTCCGTTGCGGCTGAAAAGTGTGAACTTCTCAGGCGCGTTTTTTATTGCAGATTCTACAACGTGCCTTGGTATCTTTACGATCTTTGTCTTTTCATCTACCTCGCATCCTCCGTCTTTGAATACTTTTCTTGCACCCTCATGGTTGATGAGAATGCCTGGATCCATCAGCACCTTCAGTGTGGCTTCGTGGATCTTTTCCATATCTGATTTGCTTAATAGCTCATATCTTCCTTTCATTTTTCTTCCTCCGTTATTTTTTGAAATTTATCAAAGTTTTTTTTCTCCTGCGAGTTCATACGTCTGATACCATCTTTTTTGCAATGTACAGCGCGGTGAGAGATACACCTATTATGATCGGTACCCAAATGTACTCGGCAAATGGAATTCCCCCCGAAAAGAATTCTAATATTGCGTCCCAGTTGTTCATGTTTTCACCCTCCTTTTGCTCAGGTTGCGCGCAATCGTTTCGAACTGGTCCCTTCCGAGCTGTGTTATCTGGTATTTTATCAGCAGGGAACCTTGGCGGTATATTCCTTCTTCGTCGATTTTTGTCTCGGTTTTTACAAGGAATCCTGCAGTGCATATCTCAATGATGTCAAAGTTGATGCAGTCCGCTTCAAACTTGGTGTTCATTTGATACTCTTCCTGCACCTGCGGGATAACTTCATAATTCCATTTTCCCCCCTCATTGAACATCTCGAGCAAACGGAATTTTATCGGCCTGCCTTCCATCATTCTATCGCCTCCTGCTCTCCTCTTATGGATTCAAGATTCTCTTTTTTCTCATAGAACATAAGTATAAGTCCGATGAATACCAGAACACCACCTATCAGAACCGTCCAGTCAGGTACAGATCCTGTCAACGCAAACAAAAACACAACGGCTACCATAGCGTTCAATGCGCTGAGTCCCATTGTCCTTCCGGCTCCTATCATCGGATACGCTTTGTAGTAACATATCGTACAGTACCCGAACGCAAATCCAGAACATGTGACAACCAGCAACGCTGCGGGATCTGTGAAAATGTTCACCACGTATTCTAATATAGGGATTCCTGCGAGGGCCAGAATCGGTATGATGATGATCCACCATATGCCCGTTTCGCTTAGCATCTTAAGATGGAAAGCTGCATCCGGCTCACTTACATCCATCCCCTTTGCGATTACAAGTCCTTCAAGACCCCAGCCGAATACGGCCATAAGTCCCCCGACATATCCCATCATTTCCATCCTGCCAGATGATATCTCGTCAACCAATCCTATTGCGTATATTGAGATACATCCCATTACTATGGTCAATATCCCTGCTATCGCTCTCTTCGACAACCTCTGTCCTGCAAACTTCGTTGTCAGTATTGTCCCTACGACAGGGAATGCCAACGCAGCAACCGCTGAGAACGCAGCACCCGCAAAACCTGTCGCAAGATATGATCCAAAGACTGCCATAGGTCCAGCGAACACTGCTGCCGCGATGAGGTATTTCTGCACTGCTTTTAACTCTACGATTGTTCTTTTCATTTCTTTGAACTTGTGCATATAAGCGTTCCATATCACAAGAACAACTGTTGCCATCAGCGCATTGGCGCCACTGATGAGCACTGCGGTAACAAGCATTGCCCCGATATCGCCGTGTGTTACTGCGACATCATTGTAAAGACTTACAAAGGGATCGATCACCCACATCAAACTTCCGGGGACATACCATAAACCCCAAAGAAGGGCCAGGAAAACACCCATTACATATCCATATTTGACTTTTTTACGGTGATTCGTCCGTTTCATTTCTTCTGCATCCAATTTGCTCCTCCTCCTGAGAAAAGACTGTTCATCCTGCAATCTTCGTCATTTTCATGACGGCATCTGAGGCATTTTCTGAGTAAACATCGGCACCGATAGAATCCGCCCACTCCTGAGTGACCGGTGCTCCGCCTACGTTGGTGATCAATTTGTCTCGGATACCTTCTTTTCTGAGAAGCTCTTCGAACGTCTTTTGGTTGACCATCGTAGATGTCATAAGAGCAGAGGTTCCTACAAATTTGGCATTGTGCTCTTTGCATGCTTTCAATATGTCATTTAAGGGTACATCTCTCCCTATATTGACTATGTCAAATCCAGCGACTTTCAGCATTATCGCGACGATGTCTTTGCCGATTGAGTGGATGTCTCCTTCGATCGTACAGATTACGAATCTCCCCAATCCTTGGTCTGCGCCTTTGCCTTGCTTGGTGATTTCTGGTGTGAGTATGTCTATCCCCCCATTCATGGCGGCCGCAGCTGCCATTATATGTGGCAGGAACGCTTTCTTTTCATCAAACAGTCTGCCTACTTCCTTGATCCCCGAAGTGAACCCCGATTGGATTATGTCCACTAGGTCGGCTCCAGAAGCTATTGCATCCTTTGCAACAGCTTTGGCTTCTTCCGAATTATAGGTCATGACTGCTTCTTTTGCCCTTTTGTTTAATTTATCTTGCGTCATTCTATCTTCCCCCTCCGGCAGATCACATGTGCTTCGGGGCAATCATGCGTCTGTCCTCCCTTTTGGGTTGTACATGGTTCGTTTCTACAATATTTAAATGTTGAGTTATCAATATTTTTTAAATCATTTAATTCAATTATATTGTATGCTACAATATTATTTTTGATTAATATTTGGAATATTTTTTGTTATAATTTAAAATTTATAGAAATCATTTTATATTATATGTTGTATGGTTCAATTATTCATATTGATAACTCAACAAAAAAATGTTATTTTACGATTTGTATCATTTTTATAATAAAAATCTTTCATGGTTTTTTCAAGAAATTGAAATACGGCATAGATTTTAAGCTAACAGAATATTTTAACTAGTAAAAGACCTTAAACTCAAATATGGTTACGCGCGAGGATACGTACTGGAATTCGTTCTTGCCTGTGTTTTTCGATAGAATGAGTACTATCATGAGAAAAAACATGACAAAAATTGTGAACGAATACGGCCTTACCAGCGCACATTCCATCTATCTTGTGGCCTTGAACCTGCAGGACGGTCAGACCATGATCCAGTTGTCGCGCTTCTTAGATCTGGATCCCGCGAATACGAACCGCGTCATCAAAACTCTGAAAGACAAAGGCTTCGTATATGATGACAGAAAGACTGAGAGGAGCAAAAAATATTCTGTTTATCTGACGGAATCCGGAAGGGAATTGGCAAAAATGATAATGAAGAACATAACAGATTTTAACAACAGCTATTTCGAAGGAATACCGAGGGAAGATGTTATCAGAATGCGCAACACCCTGATAAGGGTGCTGCAAAACATGGATCCTGATCTGGACAAGTACATTACATGCGAACTTAACGACCCGTATTACACTTATTTGCAGGCGATACCCGCAAACATCGACTTCGTGATGATACCTCGGCGTTTGATCGAGGACGATTATTATACGCAGAAAAAGGGTTGATGGCTTCCCGGCCGTTAAAAATCACTTATTGCCCCTCCCATATTCGGATTTGTTTTATTTTTACGAAATAATTATGTTGAGTAGTCAATATTATATATGAAAAATAATATATGAAACAGTGGCGTTTTGAAACAACAAAACGGACTCAAAGGGCCCCAAAAGCAATCTATTGCTTTAAATTTCCTCCTTGGGTGCCCTTATTTTTTCCTTTGATAAAAAGTAGTTCCATATTATATGTATTGTATATGATGACTGATACAATAATTTTTTCTATCTGAGGCAAGGTTTATCTATCTATATTTGAATGACAAAATATGTCGAAAATATTAGCAATCGTTGCAAGCCCAAGAAGAGACGGAAATTGTGAAACGATTGTTAATGCCATAACGGACGGGTCAATGGGACTCTCACCGAATGTACTGGACATAATAAACCTAAATGCCCTCAGATTCACTAACGGCTGTCAGGCTTGCATGAGCTGTAAGTCCACAGGCTCTTGCGCAACAAAAGATGATCTATCACCGATACTAGATCTCATAAAAGGGGCAGATTCACTTATTGTCGCCACTCCTGTATATTTCGGGCATTCTTCATCGCAGTACAGGATGCTTGAGGACAGGCTGTACTGTTTCATTGGCAAAAACGGGTTGAGCACGATCCCGAAGGGCAAAAAGCTTGTGACTGTAGTTACATGCAGCGGGAAAAGCAGCGTTGCAAAAGCCGTTGCCGAAGATATAGAGAACATGTATGTGAATTGTTTCTCATTCGATCCGGTCGGCAGCATTGTGCTTTCCGACGGGGGATCAAAACATGCTGCAGAAGACGACGATGAGTTGCTGGAAAGAGCACGCCTTCTCGGCAAAAAGCTGTAAAAATGTTTTTATGGTCTGTTCTAGCCGCTGTCTTTCATTTTTCCTTTGCAATGAAGGGCGAATAATATTCAAATGCCCTTTTTCTTTCCAGCGTCTTGGGGTTGACAGCATAACACTCTGCAGAGAATCCGTATTCGAGTTTCCCTCCACTCATCTTCAAATAATTTTCGGAAACGAACGCCTTTGAGGTAAAGGATCGATCAATGTTCTGTTGATCTCTATACAGAACCTGGTCCTCCATCCATTTGAATACGTTGTTTTTTATTGTCACATCGAAGATCGAACTTACAGTAGCTTCAGCCGGAGATGGATTAGAGATTATAGAAGAAGATACGAATCTAAGCAACCCTGTTATTTCTCCCGAGCTCATGCGCTTCGAGAACTCATATTTAAAAAAAGAAACCGAACTCAGATCTTTTACAAGGATTTTGGGTTTACTTGTCTCTACAATGTTTTCATGCGCAACAGTGAACCCGTCTATGGTAAATCCGGTCTCTGACTGCAGAAGATTGGAAAAAGAGATCTCTGTTGAATAAGCTCCTTCATATCTTCCAAAGTCTAGATCGAACAAAGCCTCTTCCGAGTACACAGTCTTGCCGATGACATTCTTTTCCAAGAAATCCACCATTTTTTCTATGCATCTGATATCCTTCTCGTTGGCCATTTTCATACCTCCCTCTCCCTTGACACAAATAAAGGATATTCTGCTTTGGATGGTGTTCTTTTCATTGTTTTCGGGTCCACATTGAAGCATTCTATGTTGCGTTCATATATGAGTCCACTTTCATCAATATAAAATCTGCATTTTTCTCTGAATGATACAGGCCTGAATGTACCGGCCGCTGTCGGCTGATCTCTATACAGCATCTGGTCATCGATCCAGCTGAGTGTGTTATTCTCCAATTTCATATCATATATTCCGGACACTGTCGACTCTGCAGGGATTGAACCAGACATGAGAGATGACGATACGAACATCATCGTCCCCGTTACATCTCCTGTACTTTGTCTTTTTGCAAGACTGTACTTGAAAAGGGAGGAAGAGTAAACATTCTGAACTTCATTGCCGGTGTTTATCTCTACAATTTTTTCTTTTGAGACAACGAACATGTCCAATGTGAATCTTACTTTGGAAAAAAACATGTTTGAGAACGATATTTGATCAGAGTATGTTCCCTCAAGTCTTCCGTCATCGAGGCGATATATTTTCTCATCGGTATACAGCGTCTTTCCGTTAACGTTTTTTCTGAGAAAACTGACTATTTTTTCCATGTTTTAATCACTTTCACCAATCATAATATTATATGTCTGTATATCTTTTCTTAATAAATTCTTTTTATGCTGTCTCTATTGATTGGTCATCTGCACTTCAAGCACTTACATTGGGCGGAATGCTTGATCAAAAACAATATCATGAAGAGAAATTCGGATCTCGGCAATCCTTTCTTCCTCAAACTCCGGATGCTCTTTGAACCACCTTACGTTGAGCGGTGATGGATGGGGTATCACATAGGCAGGCCTGCCCTTTATTGTGTGGTCTGAGAACACTAGGTCGGTGAAATCACTCTTTGGGAAGAAGAAATCAGACGCAGCTTTGCCGACGAGAATGAACATCTTGTTCCTAACCATGTCGATTTCCCTGCTGAGCCATTTCTGAGCGCATACCTTCGGCGGAGGATTGTCTCCCTTGTTCTTAGATTTCCCGGGATAACAATGCCCGACAGAGGTTATGTAAAAGATGTCCGGATCGTAGAATATCTCTTCCGATATCTCATACCATTCGTTCCTTAATCTCCTGCCGCTGATGTCATTGAAAGATCTCCCCGTATTATGTACATGGACCGACGGGGCCTGACTGACCTGCACGACCTTCGCCCCCGAGTTTCCCATACAGACAGGTCTCGGCTCGAAACCGAAAAGGTCTCTGCATTCCCTGCATGCGAAAAGCTCTGCTTTCAACTTCTCCAAATCATCCATGGCATTACCCAGATGGCGTATGGCATAAATGTTTCTTCTGCGGATGTTGTAATGTGCCTTTGTCAGACCAGTTACTTTATAATATATTCAACTAGATAATATCATGATAACATGGATGAGGAAAAGAATAATTTCTGCACAAGTTGCGGAGCTCCGCTTCGCGATTCGGATACATTCTGCGCATCATGCGGTTCGACCAGAGAAGCGGCGAGAACATATTCGTCCTCGCAGCAATACAGCCAATCTCAGGCAAAGAAAAACACTCTGCCGTTCATAGGCATTGCCTGTTTGCTATGGGCGGCAGTCGCGCTCTTCATAGGAATTTTTTTCATATACTGTATTGATTATTTGGTGGACGCCATCATGGCAGATGCAAGCTGGGACGTTTATTCCGAAACTCTCAACGAAGAGTCCCTGAGGAGTTTGTTCTTGACCATCGGTGCTATACTTATTGCAAGCGGTGCGTTCAGCGCAATATCTGCCATATTATGCTTCTTGAAAAAGATGTACATTGTGGCGCTGATATCATGCATAATCGCTTCCGTGCTTGGACTGATAATTCTAGCTGGAATAGTGGGCATTTTCGTCGCCTTCTTCATAAACAAGAACAAGGGTGAATTCATTGGAGGAGCATCTCTGAGCCGTCCTAAAAATATTTGACGGATATCTTAAAAACTTCTTACTTCACATTTTTTGTTTTAAAAAACAACGCAGAGAATTCTTTTTTTCTTGCATAAAAATAAAGAACGGAACTGCAGGGAGGCCTGCAGCCCGTATCACCACGGCGGCCGTCCAGTCCTGTATAACTCCTCATTATACTTTTTGGCCAGCTTATGCGCATCGAACGCCTGCCAGATGAAGTATGAAAAATGGATTATAATGACTACTATCGCAACGACGATCAAGCCTCCGAGAAAAGTGCCGTCGTCTCCTTCGCCGACCCACGATACGCCGAGAATTAGGTAAGAAATGAACACAACATAAGATAATGCTACGATGCCAAACCCTCCGAGCAGGATGACGATCCCTCTTGCGGCCTTTCCGACATATATCTGTCCGATCCCCATGATGCCAAACAGGCCCAGAAGCACTCCGAGGAGGAGCGTGATCCCTGTGTCTTTCTGCTGATAATAAGGGGCATTCTGATTCTGGTTGTAACGCGGCGCCTGTTCATTCATAGAGCACCCGCAGGCTGGGCAGAATGCCGCATCCCCAAGCACTTCTTTCCCGCAATTGGTACAAAATACTATATAATCACCTGAGAAAATATAGTTTAATGACAATTTAATATTATGTGTCGGGCCTGTGCAGCATGATGAAATTGTTTCTCCGTTCTTGAATCAAAAATGATGTATACAGAACCATAGGTTGGGCTTACATCACCACGGCGGTTGGCCGGTCTCGCATAATTCCTCGTTATATTTCTTGGCCAACTTGAACGCATCATACGCTTGCCAGATGAGAAACGCCCATCGGATTATTGTTATCGCTATTATAACGGTCATAATCAGCCATGGGTCTGGCCCAGGCATCATAAACTCATCTTCAATAAGGCTGAAGTCAGATGAGCCTGATGAATACACAATATCAGATAAGGCCCGCAGGATCGAATAAGAGTAATAGAAGTTTACAATGAGTGATGCTACTACGAGGGCAAACCCTCCGAGCATGATGGCAATCCCTCTTTTTTTCTTTCCGATATAAAGATGTCCGACCCCCATGATGCTGAACAACCCGAGAAGCACTCCGAGGAGGAGCGTGATTCCAGTGTCTTTTTGCTGATGGGGAGGGGCATTCCATTTCTGGTTGTGATACGGCTTCGAATTCAAATGACATCCGCAGGCTGGGCAGAACGCCGCATCCTCAGACAGCTCTTTCCCGCAACCGGCACAAAATACTATATAATCACCCGATAAAATATATCTTAATGTCAATATAATGTTATTTGTTGAACATATGCATCTAACGACGAGATTTAGCGCACCTGTCAAACCCTAACCCTAAAAGAGTAATAAAGATAAATGCCGGCAGACCCGCTGCCGGGAGGGACTGAACCCTCTTTTTTAAAGTTTACCAGTTCTGCGCCTGTACCTCGAAGAATGACTGAGGGTGTTTGCAGGTCGGGCACAACACGGGTGCTTCCTTTCCGACGTGGAGGTATCCGCAGTTCTGGCATTTCCAGACCACGGCTTTGTCCTTTTTGAACACCATGCCGTTCTTTATGTTGTCATAGAGCGCTTTGTATCTCTTCTCATGCACCGCTTCGATCTCACCTACCAGTTTGAACTGATCTGCGATCTCGTTGAATCCCTCTTTTCTCGCAGTGGCTTCGAAGTCTTTGTACATCGTTGTGTACTCGTAATTCTCTCCGCTGGCCGCATCTTTGAGATTATCAAGGGTTTTCGGTACGCATCCTCCATGAAGCGCTTTGAACCAGAGCTTTGCATGCTCTTTTTCGTTCTCGGCGGTCTCCATGAAGATGTCCGCGACCTGATTGTATCCTTCCTTCTTCGCCTGTGAAGCGTAGTAGGTGTATTTTGTTCTGGCCTGGCTTTCGCCGGCGAACGCTGCCATTAGGTTCGCCTCTGTTTTGGATCCTTTAAGTTCCATTTGTTCACCTCAGACCCAAACCGAGTTCTGCATTAAAAGAGATTATGTCTGTACCGATGGTTTACCTGCGGAAAAGCGACCTTTTTTTCAGGTTTCCGTCAGAATCGAATTTCTTTTTCATAAGAAGCTCATAGTTCTTCTTTGCGGACTCGTTCTTGGGGTCAAGCTTCATAAGCACCTCGAGCTCGTGTTTCGCCTTCTCATAATCTTTCAGATCCTTGAGCAGGAGTACGGCATAGTTCTGGCGGTATTCCGGTTTGTTCGGATTCAGAGAGATCGCTTTTTCATAATATTCGGCGGACCTCTTGAAATCCGTCATTTGTATCCTGAGGAATATAGCATAAGCGTTAAAGAGGTCTGCGTCAGGAGATGCAATCTGCAGTTTTTCATATATTTCTACCGTCCTCTTATTGTTCTTTTTGTGCTTTGCAAGGACGGTCACCAGAGCCTTCATCGTTTCGGTGTTGTCCGGCTCCAGATCAAGAGCTATTTCCATCTGCAGAATGCCCGCTTCCAGGTCTTTCATGTCATAGACGAGCGTCTTGGCCAGCTGCATCCTGGCCTTTATGTTGTACGTGTCTGTCTCCAAATATGATTCCAGAGTCTCTACAGCACCTTTCGGATTGCCGCTTTCCGCCTGCCTCTTCGCTTTGGAAACAGCCTCATACTCCGGGCTCTTCATGAAAAGACGAACACAGCAGCGTTAATAACATTTGTGAACGGCTTACTGCTCCCCTGACCTCAGGTAGCTTTTTATTATGCCGTTCTTGAACCCCTTGTAATAAGTGTTGACGTACACGAACGATGTTACTGTTGATATGGCGGCTATGAAAGAGGCATATCCCAGATATGTCAGGAGGATCCTTGACAGATCCATCCCCAGATACACCGACAGGGTCAGGAGCATCATGAAGAACGTTACCGCGAAAAATCCCTGATAGAGTCTTCCCCTCATTCCTTTCCAAAGATAGAAATCGCGCGGGGCGTCGGATGTTATTTTCGCGCCAATGGATTTGACAATGCTCCAGGGAATCACCAGAGGAGATATGAAGAGAGACATCAGCATCCCTAACAGAAGCATCTCCTCGAATGTCATTATCTGAAGGAAAAGGGGGTTGATGAACAAGTATGAACATATCACGATTCCCAGCAGGAAGAGGCTGACCGCTATATTCACAAAAAGTTCGATGTTGAACCTATCGTCATCCGTATCGGGCTCAAGTTCGACCGACCGCACATCGATGATGTCCGGTATCTGGAACAGCCATTTCGGAACGCGTCCTCTCTTGGTCTCTGACGGATGTTCCAAAGCCCTCAGCACCCTGTAGAAATAACTTCTGAAATACCCCACTATCACAGAGACAACTGCGTGTGAAACGAGGAACACCATCAGCGTGATGGAATAGACGCTTATCAGTATGGATGCCATATCCATGTTCCTCCCAAAGATGTCGAAATATTTTATGATGAAATCGTTGATCCCTATATTGGCTCCGAAAAAATATAAGACAGCCGCGATGAGGATCGGGATGAAAACTAGCGCTGGAACAACATATTTCCAGGATATCACTCCCTTGTCCGAAAGTGCCACGCAGACCACTCCCAACACGATGAATCCCAGTGCGAAGCCTAGGCATATCCCGAACACAATTCCTGTGAAAGTGTATTCCCGAATGTAAAGAACGAGTAAAACTGCGAGTATCCCGCATGCGACCGCGAAGGGAGGGAATACTTTAACGATGAACTTGTCAAGCTTATCGTGCTTCGTCTCTTCGTTCAGGTTGATGACGGTCCGCAGATAGGCCACCCCCTTCTGCGCCTTCTGCATTACATCGCCAGATGTCTCGCCCATGGCTTTATGTACCTCATATCCACTATAAAACTCTTCGATAATTATATTATTAGAATAACATTGTACTAGACATGGAAGAAAAGAAGGGTCTGAAGAACAGAGGATATACCCATTCTGATGTCGATGAAAGGCGCGAAGCGGTTGAAAAATTCACCGGGACCGGTCTTGAGAACATATCTAAGTTTAGCTTCGACTCGGAAAAGGCTTCCAAGAACATTGAGAACATGATAGGCGCCACACAGATTCCTCTTGGTTTCGCTGGCCCTGTAACTATAAAAGGAGATCATGCGGATGGAGAGTTCATCGTCCCGCTGGCAACGACCGAGGGGGCGCTCATAGCATCCATATCCAGGGGGATGTCGGTCATCAACGACAGCGGCGGTGCCAGAGTGAAAGTGTTCCAGGACGGGATGACCAGGGCGCCTGTCTTCAGAACGGACGGCATTGACCACTGCACAAAGGTCATGGAATGGATAGACAGCAATATTGATCTCCTTTCTTCGATAGTGGATACGACCACCAATCACGGAAAACTCACCTCTGTGGAATCGTTCCCTGCGGGAAGGAACCTTTTCATCCGTTTCACTTACGGTACGGGGGATGCCATGGGAATGAACATGGCAACGATCGCAACCGAGGCAGTCTGCAAAACAATAGAGACCCATACCGGCGCAGTAATGGTATCCGTATCCGGAAATCTGTGCAGCGACAAGAAGGCCGCGGCGATCAACATGATCAAAGGCCGCGGAAAACTGGTGATCGCCGAAGCGCTGATCCCCAAGGAAACCGTAGAAAAGAAACTTCATACCTCGACAGAGTCCATTGTAGAGACCAGCGTGAGGAAGAATCTCATCGGGAGTTCGCTGTCGGTGACTCTTGGAGCCAATGCACACGCCGCGAACATGATCGCCGCGATATACATTGCGACCGGTCAGGACCCGGCGCAGGTAGTGAGCGGGAGCATGACCACCACGATGTGCGAGAATATGAACGAGGACCTGTATATTTCGGTAAGGCTGCCTGCTGTGGAGGTAGGAACGGTCGGCGGAGGCACCAGGCTGCCTACGCAGTCGGAAGCGCTGAGCATGATAGGCTGCCTCGGGGACGAGAAAGCCAAGAAGCTCGCGGAGATCATCGCGGTGACGGTCCTTGCCGGAGAGCTGTCGACCATTTCAGCACAGGCGGCAGGCCACCTAGGAAAGGCGCACCAGGAACTCGGACGCTGATAAGATGCCTGTTATCAATTTCAAATACAGCGATCTTTGCGCTCTCATAGGAAAAGATGTCCCGCAGGAACTATTGGTAGAAAGAATACCTCTCATCGGCGCCGATATGCACCAGACCGAAGGCTTCAGCGAGGACATGTCAGTAGAGTTCTTCCCGGACAGACCTGATCTGTTCTCCGTGGAAGGGCTCGCCAGGGCCCTCCGCGCGTTCCTTGATATCGAACCCGGTCAGAAAAGATATGCGGTCGGGGATTCAGGCATCTCTGCAACGATAGAGGACCCTGTGCTCGGCGTGAGGCCTTATTTTGCCTGCGCCGTCATCAAAGACATCATTGTTACCGATGATCTGATCAGATCGTTGATGGAACTGCAGGAAAAGCTCCATATGACCATCGGCAGAAAAAGGAACAAGATCGCGATAGGCGTTCACAATCTTGATAAGGTAAAGCCGCCGTTCAGATATACAGCGGTAAGGCCGAACGAAGTTTCATTCGTCCCTCTCAACATGACCGAGAAAATGGACCTGAAAGAGATACTGAGGTCCCACGACAAAGGCAGAGAATACGCCCACCTCTTGAAAGGAAAGGAAAGGTATCCCATCATCTTCGATAAGAACAACGATGTGCTGTCATTCCCTCCGATAATAAACGGCGCGCTGACGACCGTCACTGCGTATACAAGGAACATATTCATCGACGTTACCGGCAATGACCAAAAGGCCGTGAAAGGTGCGCTTGACATCGTCACGACCGCTCTGGCGGAGCGCGGAGGAAGGATATGCAGCGTCAAGATGGCTTCCGGACACTCTCCTGATCTCAGAGAGCAAAAGATGAGGATATCGGTCAAAGAATGCTGCAGGTTCTTAGGCATAGACCTCTCGGAGAACGGCATAAAAGAAGCAATCGAAAGGATGGGTATGTCCGTTTCATTCGATGGAGATGAAGCAGAGATATCGATACCTTCCACTAGGCTGGACATTATGCATAAAGTGGATGTTTTCGAGGATGTTGCCGTGGGCTACGGTTTCGAACGCTTCGGCGGGACGTACATTTCTCAGCAGACCTCCGGAGAATTGGGGCCTGTGACATCATTTTCTGATAAGATGAGAGATGTGATGATCGGGTTAGGTTTCACAGAGGTAACCACCCTTACTCTCAGCAATCAAAAGGATGAGTTCGAAAGATCGGGCCTTCCGGTAAAAACATCCACCTGCGTCACCAACCCCATAACCGAGGACCATACCTGCCTGAGGTCGTATCTGATGCCCAGTCTGATGAGGATACTCAGGCACAATAAGCACAGAGACCTTCCGCAGAGGATATTCGAGATCGGGTTCGTCTCCGACGAACACCGGACAACCCCGCACATATGCGGGATGGTGGCGGCATCAAAGACCTCGTTCACGGAGATCAAATCTATCGCGGAAGCGGTGGCCAGAGAAATGGGCATAGAATACAAGATATCCTCCTGCGGCTACAGGACCTTCATTGAGGGGAGAGGAGCCTTCATTTCTTCGAACGGCAGGGAGGCGGGGTTCTTCGGCGAAGTGTCTCCTAAGGTAATCACAGATTATGATATGACCCACCCTGTGATGTTCTTTGAGATGGATCCGTCGCATATCATTGATGAGAAAGCGGGGAGACTGTTCTGATAATATGGATGTCGGCGAGGAATTCCCCGAATTTATTCTGCAGGATGAAAACGGCGAAGAATTCGACAGCATGTCGCTGAACGGCATAAGATATGTTGTTTACTTCTACTCAAAGAACGGAACGGCCGGATGCACGAAAGAAGCGCTGGACTTCACTTCGCTGTATCCTAAGTTCATGCTCAGGAACATCGCCGTCATCGGTGTCAGCAGAGACTCTGTAGCATCCCATAAGAAGTTCAAAGAGAAGAATTCGCTGAAGATAAAACTCCTCAGCGATCCCGACCATGACCTCGCAGAAAGGTCCGGCGCATGGGGTGCTAAGATCATGTACGGCAAAGAGGTGCAGGGGACCATGAGATCAACGTTCATCGTAGGAAAGAACGGCGCTGTTGAAGCCGCATGGAAAAAAGTGAAAGTGGACGGGCATGCCGAAAAGGTCCTTGAGAAAGCAATATCTCTTTCAAAAAGCTGACCGCCGCCCGTACGATAATTAGTAAAAGATCACAGATCCTTCATGCGGGGTATCATTGCCGCAGTGACAGATTGTTCTGTCAGGGTCTTTCTGTCAAGCAGCCCTTTGCTGAGCAACCCTACCGCTCCCTGCTTCTTTCCGGAAACCGGGTCCCCGTACAGTTTGTGTATCGCGTCGCCGACGGTCATACCATTCGATACAAGCGCAGCGACATCGTCCGGATACCTGAACCCCGGGCCGACGCCGACGGTCATCTTCCCGTCCCTGTCCAGTATCGCGCAATATTGGAAGTCATAGAGGCCGTCTTCAGTGATAAAAACACCAGCCTCTATCCCGACGGAAAGATCATTGTCACCAAGTGCGGACGTGGCGCGGTTAATTGCCCCTGTGCGCGTCTCAAGTTCTCTGGGCTGATCCGAGACCCCGCTTTTCACATCCGCAGAGATCACTATCACATTTCCGAACACTTTTTCCATGACCGTTCTTACGGCTTCGATCTTCACTCTGTTGGTAGAACCCACCGCGATCCTGACGGCATTGTTGTTGCCGCTCCTCGAATACTCGCCTGTCATTATTCCGGTCGAGCATATCTTCTCGCTGTTGTAGGCGTTGACGAACGGAACGATGACTATCTTAAGCGGTCTGACTCCTCTGGACCCCCGCTCGCGGTTCACCTCTTCCGCGTTCTTAAAAGTCTCTTCCGACACAACGATGATGTCCGCAGAATCCGCCTTTTCTTTCGGCCCATATATATCGTTTATCTCCACTATCTCCCAGCTCTTATCCGCTCCCTTCAGGAGCGTCTCTAACTCCTTTTTTCTAAGATAGAAAGGTACGACCTCTCCTTTGGTTCCTGCTGCCATGCCGTCCGTTGTCAGGCCTATCAGGACTTCGTCTCCGACCTCGAAGGCCTTCTCTATCAGTTTTTTATGGCCTTCATGCAGGATGTTGAACGTACCGGCTACTATGGAGATCATATCTCTTACCACATATCAGAAAGAAATTTGATAATAAAACCCTAACCCGAAAATTTTGCGGATACGGCATCATCCACCTCAAGGCTGCAGCATATAGTATGCGGCAACGGCGGCTATCGTCACACCGACCACGATCAACCAGATGAAGAGAAGCTTCCTTATCTTTTTCTTTGCGTCTGCTCCTGTATAATTCCTGCATTCATCGCCGCAGAACTCTCCGTCGCCGATGAAGGCCTTACCGCAGTTGCGACAGTGTCTGTGCTGCGGTATTTTTTCAGGTTGATCCGACATGTTCCGTCATTGCCTGCTCAACATAAAAAGGTTCACTGGGCGTTCCTGTCGATCTCATTATGGACTATGATTATGCAGTGGTCTCCGTGCAGGCTGTGCGGCCCGATGGATATCTTTTCGGGGCCGTATCCCGCAAGGATGGCCTCTTCTTCATCTGTAAGGTCTTTGTTGTCGCTTATCACAAAAACGGGGTCCTCCGGCATCTTCATGCCTTTAATGTCGACCCCGTCCTCTTTGAGATAGATGATCTTTCCCTTTTTCGAAAGCATCTCCATGACATCGGCGAAGGACATCCTGGAAACGTATATTCCCGGCGATGACCTTACCTCGTCTCCGTTAAGCTTCTTCATCAGCGCATTCCTGACGAGGGAAGATGTGCTTCTCTCGTCCGGATTAAGGTATCTCAGCTCCTCGCCGCAGAATCTGATGGTCTTCGGAGGATCGTTGCCTCCCAGAAGCAGCATGAACAGTTCGGTATCTTTTCTTATGTTATGGCTGAGGAAGAACGCAGAGTTCACGCATCTGATGAGTATGTCCAGTCTTCCTGCGCCGCCTGAGATGTCATCAAGTTTGAAGTCTCCGGTGGTCACTGTCTTGTGGCCTACAATAACAAAATATTTCATCGGATCACTGCGGGTCCTGTAGGCTGTCCAGATCCATATTGCCCATTTGTTTCATCAGTTGTTTGCGCATCTTGCGGTCTTTGCCGATTGAACTCATCATTTTCTTGCTGTGGTTATACTGTTTGAGCAATCCTCTCACATCATGCGGGGATACCCCCGCGCCCAACGCGACCCTTTCTATCCGTTTGCCTTTTATCAGATTGGGTTCGTCCTTTTCCTCTTTTGTCATGGAGTCCATTATGACCTTGTACATCGCGAGCCGTTTTTGAGATTCCACGTAATCTATCTTGCCCTCCATGTTGCTGAACCCCGGTATCATGGACATGACCTTCTGAAGAGGCCCCATTTTGTTCACGGCCGCCATTTGCTGATACATGTCCGTCAGCGTGAACCTTCCTGACATCATGTTCCTTGCCAATTGCTCCATGGCCTCATTGTCGTCGATCTCGTCCTTTGCCATTTGGACCAAAGAGGCCAGATCGCCCATTCCCAGCAGTCTCGAGATGAATCTGTCTGCATTGAACGGCTCGAAGTCGCGTATATGCTCGCCTGTGCCAATGAATATTATTCTGGCGTCTGTCCTTGCCACTGCGGAAAGGGCGCCGCCTCCTTTTGCGGTACCGTCCATCTTTGTAAGTATGACCCCGGTGACGCCGACAGCTTTGTTGAACGCGTCTGCCTGCGGGCCGGCCTGCTGTCCGACCTGCGAATCGAGAACAAGCACCCTTTCGTCCGGTTTCGACGCTTCCGCGATGTCCTTCAGTTCCTGTATGAGGTCATCTTCCAGCGCATGGCGCCCGGATGTATCAATGATCACTATCTTCTTATCGGAGAACTTCGCCTTGCCGTTCCTCACGATCTCTGCCGCATTCTTGTTCCCGGGTTCTCCGTAGACCTCTACGTTTATCTTCGCCCCGAGCTGCTGAAGTTGGTCCAACGCGCCAGGCCTGTAAACGTCAGCGCCGACCAGCCCTACACTGAACCCTTTTTTCGAAAGGAACAAAGCAAGCTTCCCTGCTGTGGTGGTCTTACCCTGACCGTATAGACCGACCATCATTATGGTCTGCGGCTTCAGGGCCAGTCCTTCGCCGTTGTCGAGGAGGGACACCATTTCTTTGTAGATTATGCTTATTACATGATCTTTAGAGCTCTTTCCTGCAGGGGGCTTCTCGTTCAGAGCGCGTTCCTGGATTCTGTTGGTGATCTCCAGAACAAGCTGGACATTGACATCCGCCTGTAACAGCGCCCGCTGGAGCTCTTTCGATATCTCTCTGACGAGGTCTTCATCAACGACTGAAGAGCTTCCTATGTGCGCTATTACGTCCCTAAGCGATTTTCCCAATCCTTCCAGAACCATGAGATCATTCCTGCAATTGTTTCAATGATATTTAGAATATAGTAATAAAAGTGCGGGAACAGGCCGACCAGTCAGAAGGGATGGGATGCACTCTACAGAGCCGGCCTTTTTCCCCGTATGCACCTATTGGTGGAGAAGCTATATAAACGTTTTCTATATAGAATTATGAAATGTGTTAAAAAAAGGTTTTTGCCCTCTGCAAAAATGCAGAGGATATCAGAGATAACCTGATTTCTGAAGAGCCATCAGGTTGTCTGTGCTGAGCTTCTCTCCGGCCTTGAAACGCTCGAAAATCTCCTTCGCCTCTTTCTTGGACTCATTGTCCACTTTCTTCCTCTTGGCGGCGGTCTTCTTGCTCTTCATTCCGGCAACATCTTTGTCCATTTCATGAACCGATTTGATCTGCTCGATGTGCTTTTTGTGTTCTTCGTCTGCGGCCTGTTTGCATTCGATGAACTTTGCCTGCGCGGCATCCGCTTCTTTCCTGAGCGCGTCTGCTTCCTCATACAGTTTCATCATCTTATCGTGTGATGACTGTGCCGCTTCTGCGTACTCGGACACCTGGCGGTGTGCGGTCTCTGCCTGGATCTTTGCTTCCTTGAGCTGTAGGATGACCTCTTTGATCTCCCCGTTCTGCTCAAAGGATTTCTCTCTTTCTTGTATTTGTCTTGCGATTACGGATATCTGTTTGACGATCTCGTTCTCTTTGTCCTTGCCGAGAGATTTCGTCTGTTGGGTGTACTCCAGTTCCTGAAGTTGCCTCTTGAGCTGTTTGACAGGTACCTCATTCTTATCTTCAACATGCCTTTCGGGCTTCATCTGAGCTATCTGATCTTTCAGAGCGGTAACCTTCTGGTTGCGTTCATCCCTTATGACCTTGGTCTCTCTTACCTTCTGGTTAAAAGAGTCACGCTCTTCTCTGCATTTACCAGCCTCGTCCACAAGCTCGCGGACCTTGGTGTTAAGAGAATCTCTCTTTGATTTCCACTCTTTGGTCTGGTTGTTCAGTTCGTCCCTAAGGCGCCTGTGCCTTTCTGCATCATTGTTAAGAATGCTGCGTTTTTGTTCAAGATCGACAAGTTCTTCTGCGGACATCTGCTTCTCTTCCTCAGATGACTCTTCGACCTTTGGTTCCTGTTCTTCAAGAGCGTCGACATTCTCTGATGTCGACTCCTGTGCTTCCTGAGAATCAACTTGCTGTGTTTCCTCCACAAATTCATCCATAAATATCACTCGTTCGTTCGACTTGGTCATAAGCAAAAGTATGACCCACTTTCAGGCGCTATATAAAGGGTATCATTTATAAGACTTTCTACACCCGCATAATGAACCGCGACGTGTCTAATTTTAGTTTATTTTGGGTGAAAACGCATCTCTTTTTAACGAATGCTCTGTGCGTTCTGAAAAATCATGCCTGTTGTATGCATCCGGAGTTCCTTTTTTTACACACATTATAAATAACTCCATTCAATCCAACTTTTGATACAACATGGAAGGCTCTATATGTCCTCTCGACTACAGGTACGGCCGCAGTGAGATGAAAGCTATCTTCTCTGAAGAAAGCCGCTTCCTATACCTGATGCAAGTTGAAGCCGCTCTTGCGAAAGCGCATGCGTCCGTGGGCACCATCAGCAAAAGCGATGCAGCGGAGATCGCCAGAGTGGCATCGCCCGGCATAGTCAAAATTGAAAGGATCAAAGAGATTGAGAAAGAGACCAACCATGACACGATGGCAATGATCAAGGCAATGACTGAACAGTGCAAAGGGGATGCCGGGAAACACATCCACCTCGGAGCAACGTCCAACGATATCCTCGACACCGCCACTGCCCTTCAGATGAAAGAAGCACTTGTCATGATAGATGAGGGCCTGGACGAATTGCTGTACACCTTAGCTAAGACCGCCAAAAAAGAGAGGAACACGCTGGAGGTGGGAAGGACCCATGCGCAGTTCGCGATACCGATAACGTTCGGTTTCAAAATCGCAGGGTATATCGCAGAGGTCCTCAGACACAAAGAAAGGCTGTTCGAGATCATGCCTCGCGCATGCGCCGGAAAAATGGCGGGCGCGGTCGGTACCGGTGCCGCCTTCGGAAAGAACTTCAGTAAGATACAGATACAGGTGATGCAGGACCTCTGCCTCACATATGAGCCTGCTGCGACGCAGGTAGTGGGGCGCGACAGATACACAGAGCTCATATGCCTCTTGGCGAACATCGCTACATCTCTTGAAAGATACGCCACCGAGATAAGGAATCTCCAGAGATCGGAGATAGGAGAGGCATCCGAGTCATTCGATTCGGACAAACAGGTCGGAAGTTCGACCATGGCCCAGAAAAGGAACCCTATGAGCTCAGAGAACATTACCGGATTGGCGAGGATCGTAAGGGGATTCGTCGTACCAACCTTCGAGAATCAAGTGCTTTGGCACGAAAGGGACCTTTCGAACTCCTCTGCAGAGAGATTCACGATCCCTCATGCATTCATACTTCTGGATGAGATGATCATGAGGATGACCAAAGTATTCTCCGGATTGGAGATAAACAGCGACATGATGCTGAAGAACATAGAGATGTCTCAGGGCCTTATAATGGCCGAACCGGTGATGATAAGGCTTGTGGAGAAAGGCATCGGCAGACAGGATGCCCATGAGATCGTCAGGGCGGCATCCATGACCGCCATAAAAGAAGGCATCGGCCTGAAGGATGCCCTGCTGAGAAGCGGTGACGTTAAGAGCGTCATATCTCGTGATGAGCTTACCAGTCTCATGGATCCGGCGAACTACACCGGCGATGCAGGAGCGATCGTGGACAAGATGGTCTCCGCTGCAGAAGAGATACTTGGACGAAAGGTGTGATCATGGTCTCCGAGAAAAAAAAAGCCCATATGAAATACGGCGCAATTATCGGTGTCGTAGTCGGTGTTGCGTTATTCGTGGCAACATACTCCATCAACAACAGTTTGGCCTATCTCATCTTCATACCTATTGCAGCGGCAATGGGGTGGGCCACGCAGTATGTGAAGGATGAAGATACAGAGTGATCTCCTACTGCCTGGGAGAATATTCATTATGACTGACGAAACGAAAGAAGCATCAAAATTGTTCGGCGAGGGGCGGTACTGTTCCCAGGCCGTGCTAGGGGCGTTCTGTGAAAAATATGGATTGGATAAAGATGTCGCCCTCAGAATATCATGCGGACTGAACAGCGGTTCGCGTTGTGCAGAGATATGCGGAGCGGTGTCCGGAGCGATATTGGTTATAGGCATGAAATACGGCGACTCAAGCGACATCTGCAATTCAAAAACAGAAGAATTCATAGAGCATTTCAAAGAGAAGAACGGAGAGATCGTCTGCCGGAGCATCATGGGGTGCGATATCTTTACGCCTGAGGGAAGAGCAAAAGCGATGAATGAAGATCTTTTCGGAACCCTTTGTGCGAAAGCGGTCTCAAATGCAGCAGAGACGCTGAAAGAATTGGGCTATTGATGTCCGATGACATGCTCTTTCTTATGAGTTCAGCATTTCCATTTTTTCAGTGTCAGGAGGAACAGCCTCAACTGCTCGATCGCTTCCTTCTCGGTCATCTCGACACCGGTGCTGTCGATCCACACATCCAGATATTGAATGTTTAAGCTTATCATCTCATCCATTGTCATTTCTTTAGTGAAAATGCCGTTCGCGAAGCAATATACACAATAATCGTCGGATCTGCTTCCGTCGATGTTCGTGCCCTTCATTTCATTGTTCTCCATGGGCATTCCGCAGCTTTGACATATGGGAATCTCGTTCATTTTTAACTCTAGATTAATTGAGGAACTTTTCTTAATAAATAAATGCCGTCATTTTCCAAGCTCATATATGAAAACTTTATATCCCATGTGACAATGGACATCTACCCATATGGGCAGGTAGATCAGCCCGGTAGATCGCTGCCTTCGCAAGGCAGAAGCCGCGAGTTCGAATCTCGCCCTGTCCACCATTATTATTCCATTTATGCCGTTATGAGGTGTGCTGTTTCGTTGGACCTTTCAACAGTTTTATAGTCTTATATTCCAATACCTGAGCATGGACCCGGTAACAATAGCAATAATCCTCATGGTACTCGGACTCATTTTACTGATAATAGAGGCTCTGACGCCGGGATTCTTTGCGGTAGTGCCCGGAGCAGTTCTTGTAGTGATGGGACTGCTTATCTATTTCGTCGACGGGATCCTTGATAAATGGTATCTTCTGGCATTGGCAGCGATCGTTGTCACGCTCGTGGTCACAGCCATCACTTTCAAGGGCTATCAGCTGCTTGCCAAACCGGAACCTCCGACAACGACGGTGGCAACCTCTCTGATCGGAAGAGAGGGGCTTGTGACATCTGATGTAAAGCCCGGAAACCTCAAAGGCAAGGTCAAGATTGGTTCAGACAGCTGGAGCGCGACATCTGAGGACCCAATCGCGGCCGGAACAGAGGTCGTCGTTTATGATGCGGAAGGCGTTCACGTAAAGGTCAGGCAAAAAGGTCTTTGAGCCCTACTAACTTGTTTTTTATATTCACTTCCCTATATACCTTCAGGTGAAACTATGGAAGACTGGATTTATGGGTTGGTGATTCTGATTGCCGTTGCCATTATTGTTATCATGATGAGCGGCGTAAAGATCATTCAGCCGTATGAGCAGGGAATCTATATGAGGCTCGGAAAGTTCATCCGGATCCTGAACCAGGGATTGAACTTTGTCAGCCCCATGATCAATTATGTTGTGAAAGTGGATCTGCGTACTCAGGTATTGGATGTCCCGAGACAAGAGGTCATCACGAGAGACAACTCTCCTGTGGGCGTTGATGCCATTGTCTACATCAAGGTCACGGACCCCCGGAACGCATTCTTTGAGATAGTCGATTACAGGTTCGCCACCATGAACCTCGCACAGACCACGCTTAGATCGATCATCGGAGAGATGGAGTTGGATAGCATACTTTCTAACAGAGAAAGAATCAACACTCAGCTCAGGGACATACTCGATGAGAACACTGACAAGTGGGGAGTGAAGGTCGAGAGCGTGGAGATCAGAGAGGTCGAACCTGCGAAAAAGGTCAAGGACTCCATGGAAGAGCAGACCTCCGCCGAAAGAAGAAGGCGTGCGGCGATCCTTCAGGCTGACGGTCTCAAAAGGGCTGCCATCCTTGAGGCTGAAGGCAAAAAGAAATCAAGGATACTGGAGGCCGAGGGTCTCCAGCAGTCCATGGTGCTTGAGGCCGAAGGTAAGAAGGTCGCTCTGATACTTGAGAGCCAGGGAGAAGCCCAGAGGCTGAGGATCATGTCCGTCGGCGCTGCCGCATTGGATTCCAAAGCGCTTTCGGTGCTTTCCATGGAAACAATGAAGAGCGTCGGTCAGGGCCAATCGTCCAAGATATTCTTCCCGATGGAGGTCACAAGACTCATGGAGGGGATATCAGAATATGTCGGCAGTGCGTCGAATGTTCCCGACAGGCCGGTGTCTTCAATCAAGGACATCGAAAAAGCGTTCGGAAATGTGGATGACATACTCGGCCCCATACCAAAAGAGGATGAGATCCGAGACAGGCTCGCAAGGGCCGACAGAGCGGCAACAGCCGAACTGGCAGAGACAGCCGATATAGCAAACTCCATTTCAAGAAGCTCATAAGCTTCTTTCAAACCCTTTACTTTTTTTATAACAATACCTTCACGCCACGGTCACGCAGATCGTTTTGGCGCAAAGAAGCTTTGTAGAGGTGGTTTCGGAGCGTCTGTGCTTATTCCTGGTCCTGCTATCGTTTCTGTTGGAGACTGTATCTTCCGATGACCGAGGGGCTGGTTATATTGCTCTGTCGTCCGCGTTGTGAGGTGTTAGCCTCGTTGGTATGCATGCTGCATGAGGATTCTCTGCACAGGACCAATGATAAAAAGGAATGATCCTCTGTTTCCGTTCCATTGATGAACGGGCTTCATGGATTGTGAGCTGGGCTGCAGTGTGTTGGAACAGGTCTCTATGACAGCGCCTCATCAGAGGGTTGTGTTCAAATAATATAGAAAAAAGGGAAAAGGTTTAAGGTTTGAACAAGTCAAGATCAACTATAGGCTTAGAGTCCGTAGTTCTTCTTGTTGTAGTTGGGAACGACTCCCGCGTACTTCTTGTCGCAGAACTCTTTGAACTTGTCTGCGTTGTCCGGCAGGCCTTCCAGCTCTTTCAGGACAGCGTCGAGAACATCCTTCTGCTTTGTGGTCAGCGGGAGTTCCTTTGCGTCGTATCCAGACTTTATGACCTTTGCTGCGGTAATTCCTGCGGCTTTCGCACGGAGGTAGATGTCTTTGCCTTCTTTGGCAATGGCCTCTCCGACCTTGTATGCGTTGTCGAAAGCGAGCATGTATCCCTCTGGGCCTCTTGTCCTGTCCGTGATCATGTACAGGTCTCTGAGGGTCTTCTCCTGTCCGGTTGCGATGGCGCAGTTCATCAGGGCGACTTCGTATCCAAGGGATCCGAGCCAGCACTGAACTGACGATCCACCGAACTCAGGGTGGTACTCAACAGACTCGTTTGACCACAGGTCGCAGATCTGAGCCATC
>WQTN01000138.1 GCA_009786295.1 Methanomassiliicoccaceae archaeon | reverse complement strand
AACTGAAAGGGGTTGTATGATGAACGGAAAAGTATATCTGGTAGGGGCCGGGCCCGGCGATACGGACCTGATAACCGTGAGAGGCCTGAATCTTCTGAGGACAGCTGATGCTGTGGTGTATGATGCGCTGATAGACAAATCGATACTGAGCGAATGCGGCAGCGCAGAGATGATAGATGCAGGCAAGCGCGGCGGAGACCACACAATGAGCCAGAGCGAGATCAACAGTACGCTTGTAGAGCTTGCGAAAAAAGGCAAGACGGTCGTCCGCTTGAAAGGCGGAGACCCATTCCTTTTCGGAAGAGGAGCGGAAGAAGCTGCCGAGCTCAGAAAAGCAGGGATAGAAGTGCATGTGGTTCCGGGGGTGTCATCGTCGATATCTGTGCCGGAACTCGCAGGCATACCTCTGACACACAGAAATCATGCGCCCATGGTCACGATCGTTACCGGGCATGAGAAATCGGACAGGGACAGCGACAGAATAGACTGGAGAAAGCTGGCGTCGATGGAAGGAACGATAGTCATACTGATGGGCATGAGCAATTCAGAGTACATATCAAAAGAGCTTATTGAGGGCGGGATGGACCCAGAGACCCCGGCGGCGGTGAACATCCGGGACCAGGGAAGGCAGAGGACAGAGACCGCATCGCTGGGCTCGCTTTACTCAATGATATCAGAAAAGAAACTGAAAGCGCCGGGCGTGATCGTCATCGGCGACGTTGTAAAGGAAAGAGGTACCCTGGGGGACCTGTATTGACGGTCATAGCGTTCACAAGGCCCGAAAGACGGCTGCCGCAATCGATATCCGTCGTGGAAGCTGCAGGATTCACGGCCATGGCGGCGCCCTCCCTTGAGATAATGCCCTGCAGCATTCAGGATCTGGAGGGGCTGCTCCGAACAATAAAACGCGGCGATGTTGTCATATTCACATCGGCCACATCGGCCGAGGAATGCGGAAGGTCCCCTTTGTTCACAGATTCCATGGAAGGTGCGCGTATCATCTCCATCGGAACAGGGACAGCAAAGGCATTGGGACGTTTGGGAGTCGCTACAGACGTTATGCCCTCCGAATACAGCTCAGAAGGCATAGTGGAGCGCCTGCGCGGGACCGTAGCGGGAAAGAAGATAATACTCATAAGGTCGGATCACGGCTCCCCCGTTTTGGACCAAGGGCTTAGAGCAATGGGCGCAGACGTTGTGGACTTTAAAGCATACTCTCTGAGACCCGCAGACCCAAGACATCTGGAAGGGATACTGGACGCAGGAAGCCGCGGGAAGGTGGATGTGTTTGCCTTCACAAGTCCCATGTCGGCACATTCTTTCCTTGAGGCGGCAGAGAACAGATCCATCGCTGCGGCAGATATGCTGGGCAAAGCAAAGGTCGCCGCCATAGGCAGACCTACTGCAGATATGCTGAGGTCACTGGGCGTAAGAGTGGACATCATTCCGGAAAAGGCAACTTTCAAAGACATGATCGCCGCAATAAAAAAGACAGTGTGAAGCGACTGCCTAGACAGTTTCGGAAGAAGATGCGACGCTCAGTTGAACATCTGATCGTCCAAGTGTTCGTTCTCGAAGTAGTACTGCGACCTTTCCTTCTGTGCGCTGGAAACGTCTTTCGACATCCCCTTCATGTATGAACCGTATCTTTCCCGGATCTGATCCTCCACAGGCCTGGATCTTTTTCTCGCCTCTTTTATGAGGTCTGCGGTTATCAGTGGGACGCCTTCCATCACAGCGATATCCCCGGCCGCTCTGATAAGTCCGCCGAGCTCCCTTAACCTTAAGGTAAGAGAGTTGACCTGGTTGTCAGATTTTGCGCGGAGCCTACCCTCGGCTATGATGGCTTCCACAGCATCAATGGTCGCATGAGGGATATGTCCGTCTATCATCACTTCCTGGGCGACGAATTGTGCGTATTTCGCGCGGTTGCGGGAGTTATCCGGCATCGCCGTATCGACCAGCACCTCATATCCGCCGCCGATCATTCTTGATCTGAGAGGAGAAAGGATGTTCTCAAGGTCCTGTATGTTGCATGCCGCGACCAAAATAAAATCGCAGGGAACATCTTCGACCTTGACGCTTGCTCCCGCGGATTGAGGGTTACGCCCCACGATGGGGAACTTCTTTTCCTGCATGGCCGTTAAGATATACCTCTGCAGGTTCCCGAGATGGGATATCTCATCGATGAACAGCACCCCTTCGTGCGCCTCATGGATGGATCCGGCGGTGACCCTTTCATATGAAGGGGTTCCGAGTTTCTCGTGGCCTCCGTACGGATCGTGCCTAACATCCCCCAGCAGTTCGGTCTCCGATGCTCCCGTTGCCAGAACGAAAGGGTTCCTGTTAAGTTTGACAAGCACTTTCTGGTTGGATTTTTTGTTCAGCTGGTTCCTTTTTTGAAGGGCTTTGCTGTCCAGCATCCGGATGCGATCGCCGTCGCGCTCAAAGACCACTGTCTCCTCGGTCCCGTCGGAAAGGACTTTTGTTGTATGGACCCTCTCCTTTCCGGTAATCGATCCCGGCGGCATCGCCGCTTCCAGCATCCCGGTGAGAAGATCCCCGAAGGGGTTTGAGTTCGGCCCCATTTCGATTTTGCTTTTACTGCAGAAGGGGCAGACCGTATCTGTGGGAGGAGAATACTTGCCGCAGCTCTTGCACAGGTAGCCGAGCCTCTCGGCGACATTCCGGGGCGCATTCTCAGGCACCAGGATCTTGCCGACAGACTCAGCGCGTATGCCGTCCTCGTCCTGCACTTGGTTCTCGTCAAGTATCTCCAGGAACGGCCTCTCGCTGTTCTCCGGATTCCTGACGACCCTTATCTCTTGTTTTGGTTTGGGGAGATTCATTGAAAGGGCGCGGGCTATCATCGACTTCCCGGTGCCGGGAGGCCCAACAAGGAGAAGATGCCTGCGCTGTATCGCGGCGATCTTCGCAAGATGTATGGCCTCTTCCTGTCCGAGGACACGGTCCAGCGGGTCATATGGGATGAGTATCTCTTCTGTGCTTTTTACTCCCTTGATATCTTCCCACGAATCGGCCGCTTTTTTCCCTTTCATATGTATCTGCTCTCAGTAAAGGTCTTCTTTGGTAAGTATGGTCATCTCCGCCGGCATCTTGGTGATGTTGCCTTTGCGCGTGCCCACTATTGTCTTGATGTTCCTTTCGATCGAGACATCAAGTATCCTTTGAGATATGACGCCGTCGAAAACGATCACCGCGATCGGATCGGAATCATCCTTCAGAGAGGTGACCAGGTTCTTCACCGCGATCTCCTTTATCACGGAGTTGTCTTCGGCAAGCAGCTTGGCGTTGTGAGTGGATGACATGTCCAGCAACATGTCCCTGAACGCTTCCTGCTCCGGAGACAGGACCTTTGTGTTCCTGTCCTTCTTTCCGCGGAGGGTCCTTGAGGGTTTTCTTTCCTCGCTCTCCTGCGGCCTTTGTGTGCGGCCTCCTTTTTTGAGCCTCTCGTTCTTTGGTTCGTCACGCTCCTGTTGTTTCTCGCTTTCGTCAGCCTCTTCCTCCGCCTCTTCCTTCACAGGCTCTTCGGTCTTTTTTCTGAACCTCTCGACATTGTTGTTGTTGAATCTCTCGCGCCCCCTTCTCGCGTTGTCATCATCGTGGTCGCGCTTCACATTTTTCTCGTTGCGGTCCCTTTCCCTTCTGTTGTTGTTCTTGTCGTCGCGGACTTTATCCTCACGGGGTTTATCCTCACGGACTTTGTCGTCATTGTTCTTCCGGGGCCTGTCCTCTTCTTCGGAACGGAGTCCCTTTTCTTCGGTCACAAGTCCGTTCATCTCCATGTATTGGTCGCCGGGAACTTTGTTGCGCAGGCATTTTACCAATTGTTTGGAAGAAAGCTCCTCCACCTCATGGGCACGCGGCGCGCGAGCGACGAAGTCGATCTCGGATGTCTGGAAAAGCTCCCTGAGGATCAACTCTCCTCCTCTGTCGCCGTCCACGAATGCTGTGGTGACCTTCTCTCTGGAAAGGTCCTGCACGGTCTTGGGGATGTTGGTGCCTTCTACTGCGATGGCGTTCTTTATTCCGGCTTTCAGAAGATTGAGGACGTCAGACCTGCCCTCTACGATTATCACGGACTCCGATTCCTTTATGCCGGGTCCTGCTGGACATTTATCCTTTCCGTAGGTGGTGATCTCTTCAACCTGAACGCTCTGCCTTATGTTCTGCGCCAGGTCTGCCGATGAACCCTTCGACTGATTGATCATATCGTTAAGAAGTTCTTTGGCGCGTTCGACCACTTTCTCTCTCTTTATTATACGTACATCCTCGATCCCGAGGACCTTTATGCTGGCTTTGCAGGGCCCTACTCTATCAACAGTCTCCAAAGAAGATGCGATGAGCACTGTCTCCACCTGGTCAAGGCTTGATGAGACATATATTATGCCATCGGACTTTCCGCCCTTTGAGACAACCTCTACCTCTATCCTTCCTATCCTGCCGGTCTTCTGAAGATCCCTAAGGTCGAGGTCCTCTCCCAAAAGTCCTTCGGTCTGTCCGAACACCGCGCCGACGACATCGGGTTTCTCTACCACGCCGTCTGCGGTTATCTTTGCTTTTATCATATATTTCGTTGCGTTTGGATCAATATTCATTTGTCAACCCTCTGTTGGGCAGGAAAAACAATACATCCTGTTCTGTTGTTGTCTGCGCTCCGTCTTGTCTGCACCGGAGTTCTTCTTTCCCATCTTGCTTACGTCTTCATGTGTACCCGCCGGGTCACTCCCGGGGGCGCGTGTTGACCTGTCGTCCTTGGACGATGTTTATCGTGATAGTGATTCAGTGAACAGAGAAATATGGATTTCCCTGCAATATGTATGTATGATTTTGTATTTAAATAAGTAAGTGTAAATTAATAATCCATGTTGCTTTTTTGATCATAAACCGACAAATCATACCCTCCTGTGATCGTGAATCTTTCTGTTCGTTCGGATCAAAGAGATTTGAAGATTTTGCGTTTATTTGTAGCTGCCGATTATGCTGCCTTGCTGCAGAATGTGATCTTTCATAGCACGCAGAAGATCATCTTTCTTCGACGTTGGAGGAAGATCGATCAGACAATCCAAAACATAGACGGTGTATTGATACTGGTGCGTTGACCCGAAGGGCGGTTTCGGTCCTCTGTATTTATGTTTGCCGTATCCAATGCCCTGCACGGCACCGCCTAATTCGCTTATTTTCTCGCCCTGCGGGATGTTCTCGGGTATTTCCTGTGCTGCCGGCAGGTTCCAAATGACCCAATGATTGTATACCTTGAAAAGCGGATGTTTCAGATCATCCATTGTTACCGCAATGGATTTTGCTTTTTCAGACACATCAGAAAGTGTAAATGGCGGTGAAATATCTTTGCCGTCTCCCGTGTATTCGACGGGAACGGTCTTGTTATTTTCAAATGCGCTTTTTACTGTAATAGTGGCCGGAGTTCCTTTATCCATGTTTTTCCTCCTTACAATGAAACAGAAGTCAAAGTATTGAAAGGTTTGGTAAAAAACGATTTTCTGCCAACCAGGCATTCAATATAGAGGGGTTGTTGTATCGGATCAAATCGAGCCGCAGAGGGAGATTCACAACGCAAAATGGGCCGAATGCGACCTCATCGCTCTGCTTTCCGGCAGAGCTTGCGGCCTGCGCCGCAAGCTCAGTGAGATCGAGTTCAGACCTTTTCCAGTCTCTTGAGCATCTTCACCGCGGCGTCGACCACATCTCTTCCCTTCTCAATGCGGTCCATTGCCTGAAGCTGCGTCATGTCCGGCCCGGTTATCCCGAATGCTACCGGTTTGTTGTACTCCAGTTGGAGATCGGCCACGAGCCTCGATGCCTGTGCGATAACGACCTCGTCGTGCTTGGTCTCTCCTTTTATCACAGCGCCGAGCGTTATGACCGCATCGACATCCGTCCTTTCCAGCAATGCTTTCACAGCCAGAGGTATCTCGTAGACCCCCGGGACCATTATGGTCTTGCTTATCTCCACTCCGAGGAACTCCGCCTCGGCCTTTGCTCTCTCTATCATCATGGATGTGACGTCGAAATTGAACTCCGCCGCCACCATTCCGATCTTGTATGCCTTCATTTCTTCACCTCGATCTCAGCGGACCCGCGTCCGCAAATCCCTGCCTCTGACCGGTCCCTGCATTGCGCCTTAGGTTGTCCGGTCTGAAGAGCAGGTCGTATACATTCACAGCATGCTCCCTGGCCCTGCTTTCTGCCAGGAATGCTAATTCTCTGTCGTCCTTTGCTTCGTCCGCATGGACGAACACTTCGATTATGTGCTTGTTGGTCATCAGCTGCGCCCTTATCAGCCCCGTAGAGGCCTCATGAGCGCACATTTTATCCTTATCCGCCGGCCCCGGCATCCCCAAGGCCAGAACGATATCGCATCCTTTTTCCTCGATGAGGATCTTGCACGCGACGGGCAGGTCCTTCACGCCCGGTACGGTGTATCTCTCTATCCTGAATCCTGTGCCGGTCCTTTCAAGCTCGTTCACGGCAGCGGATGCCATATCGAACCTCGCGAACGTCGTATCGGCGATACCGATGGTCTTCACGTTCAGCCCTCCAGTTTTCTTATCTTTTCGATTATCCTTCGGGTGGCCGTGAGGTCTTCCGCATATTCGGACGCTCTTGCCACTTCGATGTGTCCTAGGCCGTTCTCTCCCAATCTTTTTCTCAGATCCTTCTCTTTGAACGTCTGATCGAACCCGAGGACGATGATGTCGGGGGATATCTCTTTCACAACATCGAAGATGTCCCCGCCCTTCCCCAGCACCGCTTTGTCGACCGGTTTCAAAGAGCCTATTATCTGGACCCTCATTTTCTCGTTCGTTATGGGTTCGTGTTTGCTTTTGCGCACGGTCTCGTCGCAGGCGACCACGACTATCAATTCATCGCCGAGCGCCTTGGCCTGCTGAAGATATGAGATGTGCCCCGTGTGAAGGATGTCGAACACGCCGGAAGCCATCACTCTGACCATCGGATCACACATCCATTCCTGTCTCTTTCAGGAAATCATCCCAGGCGCTTATTATTTGTTCGCCGGTAATAAAATGCAGATTGTTCTTTTTGGAGTACTCGATCACTTTTTCTTTTGAACAGGCCATTCCGCCGTCCCCCATCATCTCGCAGATTGTTGCCGACGGCCTGACACCGGCCATGTACATAAGTGCGGTGCAGAGCTCGGTATGCCCCTGCCTTGTTTTCAGCAGTTTGGAGGTCGTGTTCAGAAGATGCACGTGCCCCGGAGCTCTGAAATTCTCTCCCAGTTCTTTTATCCTGTCTGTTGCCGGCGTAGTCTTGAAGATAGTCTCTACATACTCTTTGATCGTAAACGCACGGTCGCCGTCGGTTATGCCGGTGTAGGTCTTCCGGTGATTGATCGTGATGCCGAATGATGATTTTGTATTATCATACGGAATATCGTTCGGTGTCATCAGGCCAAGCAGAGGATATGAGTTCCTGTTGTTCCAAAAAACATCTGAAAGGAATGGCAGCCCCAACTCTTTCGCCGTTCTGCTGGGCGTCGTGGTGCATATCAGGCCGCCTGCGTCCTTCCTCATGAGCCTCAGAACATCAGCCGTAACGAATTCGGAGGCGACCGTCATATCTGTCTCCTTTTCGCGGTTGTCGAAGTCATAGACCAACACGACCTTTCCCGCCCGGATATCCTCAAGCACTCCGTTCAGACTGTTCTTTGAAGCAAAGTCTTCTTTCATGGCAATAAGCAGGAAGCGCGGTCAAACTACTAAATAATTTGTAAAAAATAATTATGTGGTAGGTCATTGGCAGTCGCTGAAAAACCATGTGCGGACAAAGGTCCGCAGATATTATGGGCAATGGTCATCACAAGACCAAGCACAAATGTCAAAAAGAGATTAAATGGATGAGGACGAGCCCGGCGTGATTTTTAGTAAGTTGGCCTGTTTAATATATGCATACGTTATTATTATTGCAACATAAATCTGGGGCATGTCTATGAGGGGAGTCAGACTGACCAAAAAGACGAATAAAATCTATATAGTTTTATTATTAGTAATGATTATTGCAGTAGCATCATTCTCAGTTATTTGTTCTGAAAATTCATCGGGCGCGACAGTTTACGTTTCAGATGAGAGCCAACTTCAGCTTGCTGTCAGTAATGCAGGCGATGGAGACACGGTGATAGTTACCCAGGACATAAATCTAACAAAGATGACCTACGTCTCCAATAAAAAGATAACTTTAGAAGGGCAGTATATATCTGGAGAAGGAAGATACCCCATTCTCAAAAGAAGTGTTGGCTTCAGCTCTGCGTTTGATGCAAGAGGAAATTACAATCCCGGTCTTTTCGAGGTTGCGACCGGCGGCGCAAACGCAGCATCTCTGACACTCAGGAACATTACTCTTGACGACAACAATGATCCAGACAACTTCACGCTTCCGATACCTGTCGACGGAGGCTACCCGATGCCCGACTGGGCAGACCGTGTTTATGACGCAGTCATATCCTCATACGCTTCAAACACCACCATAACGCTTGACGAAGGGGCAAGCATCATCAATATAGGCGGAGCCACGGCCATAAGAACGGCCGGCGGAACAGTGAATCTGAAACCTGGCAGCTATGTGGAAGGTTCGAATGCAAGCTATAAATCATCAGGCTCAAAGTATTATGGGGCAATATGGATCCAGGGCGACGGAGCCGTTCTGAACTTTGACACAACAATGAGCGGAAAGACCATTGTTGCACCCTATATCTACACAGATGCGTATAAGGTAACCATAAATTTCAATGGAAAAATAAACAATTGCAACATCTCGCAGCCCTTGTTCAAGACGAATATGAATAATGGGTTGGTCCTGAAAACATCAAAGGACAGCGAGATCTGCAACAACACGTTCTCTTCTGTGGACTATTTAAGCATAGTCGGCGGAACTCAGAATGATATCGAACTCCGCGGAAAGATCGCTGGGAACACCGGCGGCTCCTGTGCGATATATATAGGCGGCTCAACCGGAGCGAATTTTGCATTGTACGGCGAGATATCCAACAATGTGCTTTCCAACCAGACAATATGCATTTCCAGTGCGGAATGCACCGCGAAACTGATGTCAGGCAGCAAGATATCCGGCAATACCGTCAACATAAGTGCCATATATCTGAATTATGCAACGAACATCCAGTTCCACATATACGGTGAGATAAGCAATAACAACTCGGTCGGCAACAACGGCGGTGCGATGTACGTCATATACAATAACCCAGTCGTATATGTGCACAGCGGGGCAAAGATAACCGGAAATACCGCTTACGGAAGCGGCGGAGGCATATACCTCAACTATACGGCCAAACTGATAATGGACGGCGGAGTGATCTCCGGAAACGTCGCGTTGTGCAAAGATGACGGCAACACCGGCCTGCCCGGGGGAGGCGGGGTGGCCGTTGCCAGATCCGCATCGTTCATAATGAACGGGGGCACGATCACAGGCAACACGGCAGGGTCAGCTGGCTTTTGGGGAATAGGAGGGGGCGTGTTCATCTCAGGCAAGAACACCAGTGTGACCACTGGCGGAACGTTCATAATGAACGGAGGCACAGTGACAGGAAACAATCTCTACGGAGGGGTAAACGGAATAGATGTTGCCGTAGGAGGCTCCAACACCAATATTCAATCATCTCTCGATAAGGGACAGTATATCCAGATATCAAAAGAGGCGACCATTGGGCCAGGTTCCGTCGGCGCTGCGACCTATGATGCAACATATTCTGGAGCGGCCGTTTATCTTCTGGACAGAAATTATACTTTAAACATCGGGACCGTGCTTGCGCCGAATCAGACGACAATCGCAGGCAGAGCTACGGTCTTGAGCGAATACAGCGGATACTCTCCGGTGCCAAACACCGGAATTTGGTATCAGATAACCAAAACAACGGGCAAATCCAGTCTGATCATAACGTATCCGTCCGGCATAGATCCTAATGACTATGAGTGGATAGCAGCGATACAGCCGATGGGAACTGACGGCTCTATTCTTGGAGAACCGTGTTTTTCAGTGGATGTTCCGGCAAGGACCGCGAACGGCCTTAAGGTCACCGTACCTCTGATGGCAGACGCGGAAGGGACCGCAGTCGGAGGATATGGCATAGTTCTGCTCAGTATTCCAAAGAGCACTTCTATGATATTGGACGTTGTCAGTTCGGGCGGCGGCGAGTTCTATATCGATTCGCCGAGCGGCCGCAAATACCAGGCAACGCTGGATATCGGTGACTTTGTTGACAATTTCGTGACCTCTCCCTCTCCGGGATGGGAGATCAAATCCGTTATCCTGACGGCAGGGGATGGCTCTGTATTTGATAAGACAGTTGACGCACTTACCGGAAATATCGTTGTAAATTACAGTGAACTCGCAAGCGGCACAAATGTCATACGTGCGGTGTTCGTACTGACATCGGTTGCCACACCCGAATATAAGATCACTGCGACTGCAGATGGAGGATCAACGATAACTCCGAGCGGGATCGTATCTGTTTCGCAGGGGGAGAGTAAGACCTTCACATTCCTGGCTAAAGACGGGTACCAGATATCGGCGGTATATGTGGATGGCATAAAGATATCGGATGCGGATCTGGCATCCGGTAAGTACACTTTCACCAATGTCTTAAGCGACCATGAGATCAGAGTCGAAAGCAAGCTCGGCGGCCACGTCGGTGACGATGATGACGGCGACATCGGTAAAGATGAAAAAGAGGGCGGCAAATGGGCGGTCCTGAACCTTGTCTGTGCCGTACTGACAATATTTGCGAGTATAATCGCTGTCATGGCGGGAAGGGACCGTTTCAGAAAGGACGAGAAAGAGAAGAGGTCCAAGACTGCTCTTGCCCTTAGGATTATCATGCTGATCATTTGCATAATCTCAGCGATAATCTTTTTCCTCACGGAAAACTGGTATTTGCCGGTCACGGCCATAGACAAGTGGACATTGCTGATGTTCATCCTGTTCCTTGCGACACTGGTCCTTACTGTTGTTAGCTTCAGGATCAATGAGCCCGAAGACCGCACCGCAGGTGAGAATAAGGGCTGAACGCTGCTTAAAGACAATCATTTGAAAACCATTCAAAGCCGCGGGATTCCCGCGGCACTATTTTCCTAATATATTTTTGTAGCAGAGGAAGCAACCCTTTTTTATCCCTGCTACGTTAGGGGCATTGATATTTATGATGACAGATGACGGCCGTTTCATCAGACAAAAAGTAATGGAGCACAACAAATGGTTCGAGGAATGTATTCCGATGATCGCATCCGAGAACCTCATGAGTCCTCTTGCAAAGGAACTCCTCATATCGGATTTCGCAGACAGATACGCCGAGGGGCTTCCCGGAAAAAGATACTATCAGGGAAACATCTACGTTGATGAAGTAGAGACAAAGGCAACGGAATTGGCCAAGAAGCTCTTCAAAGCCGAGTTCGCGGATGTCAGGCCTGTTTCCGGAACCGTTGCGAACATGGCCGTCCTTTTTGCTTTCGCTAATCCCGGAGATACGATAACGACATGCGCCCTCGCTCAGGGAGCACACATATCGACCTGTGAGTTCGGCGCATTCGGGCAGAGAGGGATACGATCTGTGAACTACCCGTTCAACACCGAGGACATGAACATCGATGTGGACGGCGCGATCAAACTTCTCAAGAAAGAAAAACCGAAGATCGCGCAGTTCGGCCTCTCTGTTTTCCTTTTCCCTCCGCCGATAAAAGAGCTGATGGACACATTCAATGAGATCGACTGCCTTGTCTGGGAGGACTGTGCGCATGTTCTCGGCCTCATTGCCGGAGGAAAATTCCACAAACCCTTTGAGGACGGAGTGAACATAGTCTCATCTTCAACGCATAAGACGTTCCCCGGGCCGAACCACGGCATGATACTCGGTGCGGAACTTACAGAGGATGAGGAGAAGAAGATACAGAAAGCGGTGTTCCCCGGCGTGACCTCAAGCCACCACCTCCACGCGATGGCGGCATTGGCGATGACGCTTGCAGAGATGCAGATCTTCGCAAAGGACTATGCCGCGCAGACATGCAAGAACGCAAAGGCATTGGGCGAAGCTCTCTACGAACAGGGGATACCGGTGCTTTGCCCCAACCTCGGGTTCACAAAATCTCATGCGATAGCGCTTGACGTCTCCGCATTCGGAGGCGGGAAGGAATGCGCACAGCTTCTCGAGGATGCCAACATGATCTGCAACAAGAACATGCTCCCGAGCGACACCAGCGCCGTAAGGCCGTCAGGCCTCAGGCTAGGAACGCAGGAACTTACGAGGACGGGCATGAAAGAAAGCGAGATGAAAGCTGTCGCCGAACTCATCGCGCGCGTCGTCAAAAAGAAAGAGGACCCCAAGAAGGTAAAGGAAGATGTCAAGGCTCTCAAAAAGAACTTTGCCACGATAAAATACTGCTTCAACGAAGGAGAGCCAGCATACAGGTATCATAAACTCGTGGAGTAAAGGGGCAATGGGCTTTATCGACATGATAAAGAACACTGTGCAGGACACAGCAAGCTATGGTGCAGAGAAGACGCGCGAAGCAGACCTCAATCTCAAGATCAGCGGCAAGAAAGACGATATCGGGAGAGTGCAGAGAGAGATCGGAGCGCTGGTCTATGCGGCACATTCCAGGGACGAGACCTCATTCGATGATGACGTTGTCAAACTCTGCGAGAAGATCAAAGAGCTTGAGGCGGACATAGAGGACCTTGAGAGGCAAAAGAAGGAGAATGCAGACAAAGAGAAGGCAGAGCGGCAGAGCCGCCGCGAAGGGCAGTGAACTGCCCCTTTGCATCGCCCTCCAAAGAGCTTTACCGGACCATGCCTGTGCAAACACCGATGTATATCGGGTTCTGGGCTGTCATGAGATGGTAATCGCCCGCCCTTTTCGATCTTGATACGCTGACCGAGAGGATTTCTTCCTCATTTACGCTGAGTTCGTTGAAACAGCGCACCATCTCCGAGACGGTCTCAAGAGTTATCGCATTTATCACAAATCTGACCTTTGGATTCTTGCGGAGGCACGATTCCATTATTTCTTTCAGATTCCCGGACGATCCTCCGATGAACACATGGGACGGTGCGGGAAGACCATCCAGCGCATCCGGCGCACGCCCCTCTATGATATTAAGGTTCCGCGCTCCGAAATTCATCTTGTTCTGCTTTATGAGATCTGCGGCGTCCTTATCTTTCTCCACCGCATACACTTTTCCGTGCGGCATGCACAGTGCGGATTCGACCGCGACGGACCCTGTTCCGGCACCGATGTCAAAGAGCACAGAATCATCCTCAAGTTTCAGTTTCACTACGGACAGAGATCTGATCTCTTCCTTTGTCATGGGCGCATCGCCTCTGATGAAGAGCTCATCATGTATCCCTGCAGGATTCTTCCTGCATGCCTCAGGGTTCTCTATCATGGCAATGCACAGTTCGCCGAACTCTGTTGCCTTAATGTCTGACGGCCTGCCTGCCGATACTCTCTCGCCGGCCTGACCCAGGTCCTGACCCACAGTAACGGTCACGCTATTCAAACCGTATTCTTCCAGCTCTCTGCACATCCTTTTTGCGCCTTCGCTGCCTTCGAGCAGAACGATGACCTTGCTGTTCATGCGCACTGCGCCGACTATGTTCGCATCCCTGCCGTGCGCACTCATAACGAACGCATCGTCCCAGGACGATCTCGTTATCGAGCATAGATAAGAGATTGACGAGATCCCGCATTTAACTTCTACGTCAAAGACCGAAGTATCGATCTTTTCCATCAGATTCTTGGCGGCGCTGTAGAAGCCGGTATCTCCGGACACAAGTACCGCGATCCTTCTGTACTCCGGGTTCTCATTGAGATATCCGATTATCTGATCCGATCTGTATTCGATGAGAGAATCCTGTCCTCTTGATACAGATTTCACCATCCTTTCTGCCCCCACAAGGAGATCGGCCTCATCGATCGCTCTGCGGGCGCCTATTGTGAGAGTGTCCTCATTGCCCATTCCGATGCCGATTACCGTGATCCTGCGCGGGGAAAGAATACTGGGGCTCTCCAGGGTTATGCCGAACCTCCCGCCGAGCATGTTCACAATATCACCAAATCCATAGCCGCCCGATTCTATTGGCCTGGAAACCAATATCACCTTTGCTCCCGCTCTGTTGGCAGCTCTGATCTTATCCTCAAATCCGCCCGGTTCACCGGAATCCTTTGTCACCATGTATTTCGCATTTATCTGTTTCAGGAGGCCGTAGTTCAGTTCCTCGCAGAACGGGCCCTGCATGCAGAACAGATTCCTGCCCTCGAATCCTATTTCAGCGCACGTCTGCGATGCGGTAGGCGCGGACAGCACTCTTGCGAACACTCTGTCTTTGTAGTTTTTTATCGCCGTGTATTTGTCGAGCTCTTTGCTTCCGGTCGTGACGAGTATGTTCCCTTCTGTGCCGTTGAGATATTCGACAGCAGATGATACGTCAGGGACAATTACCGTGTTATCGTGTTCGCAGCTCTCTCCGCGCACCAAACGGATGTATTCGGACCCAGTATCTTCACATGCGGCTCTGATCTTTCCGGAAATGACGACTGCGTAAGGGTGTGTCGCATCTATAACGCAGGAGCAGCCTTCATTCATTATGCGTCTTATGCCTTCCTCCCCGAGCCTCTCGGATGATACTTTGAGATGCTCGCTCTCTTTCATGAGCCGTTTCCCGAATTCGGTCGCCACGCACGCGAGAACATCGATCCCGGCATTTCCCAGATATTCTGCGATCTTCCTTCCTTCCGTAGTTCCTGCGAACACTATCACCCTGTTCCCGCTCTGCATATCATTCCTCCGCAAAGTCCACAAAGAAAGGTTCCCTTACTACGGCAAGGGTCATCCCGTCCCAGGAGGTCTTTCTTACTATTATCTCTCCGTTCTGAGATGCGGCATAGGCAGCCCTTTCGCAAACATTATCCACGCCTGTGACAGACTTTACCATTTCCGACGGCGTGAACCCCACATCCGGCAGGGATGCCAGCTCATCGGATGAGAAGAACACAGGCTCGATCCCGATCCTCTTTGAGAATATCAACAGTCCCGCTTCGTCGTTTTTCAGATCGATGCTTGCGACCGCCCTCACACTCTTGAAAGAGATGTTCTCCCTGCCGAGCACCTCATCCACAAACGCCTCAAGCCTGTTGGCGGGAATTCCTCTCCTGCATCCGATCCCGAGGACATGGCATCTCGGCGTGAGTCTCAGCGTCCTTTTGAATGGACCATCCGATCTGCTGTATGAGATGAATATGCCTAGGTCCTCTTTCCCGTTGAGGTCCAGTTCCGGCGGTATCCCGCCGATTATGGGAACATCTGAGACCAATCCGACTTTTTTATCATCTACAATGAGCGACGATACGTCCTTGGCCAGAGACAAGCTGCCGATGTGCATGTTATGTTTCTCGGCATATGAGTCCACCGAGAATTTCCCATGGATGTCCGTTGCCGTTGTTATGACAGGAACAGCACCGATCTTTTCGGCGATCTCCTTTGCGAGATCGTTCGCTCCCCCGATATGGCCGGAAAGAAGAGATATGACGAATTGTCCCTTCTCATCTATTGATATTACCGCCGGGTCCTTTGTCTTATTCTTTACGAACGGCGAGATGTATCTGACGGCTATGCCTGTCGCACCGATATACACTATCGCGTCTGCGGTTTCGAATGACTCCATTGTCCATTCCGAGACGGACCCGTCCACTCTCTCTGTGCAGGCGGCATCCGCAGAGGTCTTTGAATACAGCCAGCACTCATGATCGCTCAGTGCTGCGCATATCTTCTGGCCGAGTTCGCAGCCTCTTCTTGAGAACGCTATTATCCTTATGTTCATCATCGCACCTGATCCTTTATCTTTTCCAAAAGATCCGCCGCTCCCGGCGTCTCGCCGAGTTTTCCGTACTTTGAGGAGAACACTATGCATTCCGCCCGCATTCCATCGCCGCTTCTGTGATTTAGGTGGAAGGCAATCTTTGCCATAACCTCTTTCATTGTTCCTTCCATCAGGCCCGCCTCGCTTAGTATATCCAAGGCATCATCTGTCGATATGCAGGACATTATCTCCTTTGCCGTCACGGCATCCGCCCCGGCCAGCAGAGAGTTCGCCGAGAGGATCTCCATCCTGCAGTCGGCCCATCTGGAATGAGTGTTCATGATGCCGCCTGCAAGCTTCACCATCTTCCCAAGATTGCCGACGAGAAGGAATCCTCTGAAGCCGAGTCTTGCCGCGTGGTCTATTGTGTCGCCTATGAAATTGCTGCATTTGACCGCAAGGTCCCCGTCGAGTCCTTCCATCTCATCAGAGAAGTCCCTGCCGTAGTTGCCTGGCACAACCAAAACGAACTCTTCTCCGGAGGCCCTTTTCATGTTCAGTTCGGTCTTAATTGTATCTATCAGTGCGGTCTCGCTCATCGGTTCGACTATGCCTGTCGTTCCGAGTATGGATATCCCGTCCACAATACCCAACCTCCCGTTGAAGGTCTTTTTTGATATTCCTGCTCCTTCCGGTGCGGATATTATTGCGGTCAGCCCGTCTTTGAAAAGAAGGTTCTCGCAGACATCTTCCAAGGCCTCTCTTATCATGCTTCTCGGAACCCTGTTTATCGCGGCGTTCCCGACCGGCTGATCAAGACCTTTCCTGGTCACCCGCCCAATCCCCTCTCCTCCGTCGATAACGATCATGCCGTCTGATCTTTTGCAGACCGTTGAGTAAATGAGCATCCCGTGAGTGGAATCGATATCATCGCCGCCGTCCTTCCTGACTGCGCACGTCACGCTGCCATCTGAGACGCGGATATCTTCTATTTTCAGAGAAAGGACGGTCCCTTTGGGAGTCACTATTTCCACAATATCTTTCCTTTCGCTGCCAAGAAGTATGGCCGCGGCCATCTTCGAGGCTGCAGCAGCGCATGACCCTGTGGTATAACCGCACCTTAATTTTTTGTTGTTGACGATAACGTACATTCCATTGTGCGTCCCGTTGTCAGTTTTTTCTGCGGTGTCCATGTCCTTCCCTGAGCCGGATAGAGTTGGATATATGTGCCAAGTTATAATACTTGGTGGTATCTCGATCTCAGAACGCGGCACAACAGGAGAATCAACGAAGTGTCATTCGGGTTATTCTATCAAAAATGCGTCTATGCATTTCAGGCACTCTGTGTAGGGACCCACAATATGTTTGAGATATGTGTCTGACACACAAAATGTTATGCTTTGGCACTAAATACAATTATAGAAATTGCATAACTTTTTTTCACCATCATGTAGACCATCCGAGATAACTAAGTGTCTGTTCGTACAGCTTTGGAGTGAAGGGCCGTTCTGTATCCATAAATAAGTGCGTACATTTACGGACCGAAACTGCCAGATTTTCTGTCTAATTTATCTGGAGGACTTCTTCCGAGCAGTTTATCAAGGTCTACAAGCATTACATTATGATCTTCTGTGAACTCTTCCAGTTTTCCTTCGAATCCGCTTGCAGAGAATAGGATGTAATGTTCATTCACTATGCATCCGATATGAGAGGCGCATGCCGTCAAGCTGTTCAATGCGCTGAACCCTGTCTTCTGTCTGCGGAATTTACATTCTGCGAGTATCGTGTTGATTCTAAGGTCATCATCGTAGACGAACGCAACAATATCTATGTCCGTATCTTCCGTCCCGACTCTTCCCCACCAGCGCCCTCTTTCTTTTACATTATATTCGGTATCGATATACTGTCCGCATAATTCTTCGAATCTGTGGCCGATGAATGTGCTTATGTCGTTTGTTATCAGGGCGTATTTTTTGTTCTGATCTATACTTCGGCTGCTCAGCATCGGTCCGTGGCGCCTTATGATCTCATAGTGGAACGAGATTAAATTGTCGTCTATTTTGTATATCGGCCGTTTCGGGGCCCCCAGCATAGGGCGCGGCTGACCTATGAATCCGAGGCTCTCCATTTTGTTCAGATATCGCTTGCATGAGGATCGGTCCAACCTCATCTTTTGTGCGATGTCAGATAATTTTACCGCACCGTCTGATATACATGCAATTATCCCGGAGTAGATCTCGAAAGGGCTCAGCTCGTTTGATATGACGGCATGCCCTTCATCTATCAGGCTTGCAGTCTGCTCCAGATAGCATTTCTTTATGCATCCTTCATATGTGTTGCAGTTCATTAACTGGTGGTATTTCGGAATGCCTCCCACCGTCATATAGACTTTTAATGCATCTATTTCGGACATGTTTCTATGAAATTCCATACAGGTACGGTAATCAAGCGGGTCCACAACAAGGCGATTTGTGAATCTTCCATATAGCGGGCGATCCATTTTTTCTGTTTCATCACGCATCATTGAGACAGAAGATCCGCAAATGATGATCATGGATTCAGTATCTTTAACATCAATATCAATGAATCTTTGCAATATGGAAGGAACGTAAGGAGCATCGGAGATTAAGTAAGGGTACTCATCGAACACAATGATTGTTTTTTCATCTTTGCAGATCCTTTCCAGCATTGCCATGATTTCCGTGAACGATTCAATTGCAGGCAGTTCCTTTCCGAGGAACTGAGATATATCTGCCCTCATGCGCACCATATTCTCGTAACCGGACTGTTTGGAAGATTGAATAAAAATGGTCCTCTTGTCCTTTGTGAACTCCCTAAGCAATGTAGATTTGCCTACTTGTCTACGACCGTAAACTGCGCATGTTTTCAGTCCGGACTGCAAATACAATGCTTCTAGATAGCCGAGTTCTCTTCCCCTCCCTACAAGTCCTTTCATAACCCAGTTACTGCAATTGAGGTATTTATTTTTATTCAAATTAGATTTTAAAATCTATTTATACAAAAATGGATTATAAAGTCCATTTATACAAAAATGGATTTTTAAATCCATCTTTATGGTAAATAAAACAGATAAGCTATCGACTCGGTATGATCTTTTCAATGTGGTTGGACACAATCGGCCAAATCCATCTCAACAATAAACCATTGTTTTGAAACTAAATAGGTTCAATAATTTATTTTGAAACTAAATTGGTTCAAATTATCATAAAGGAACATAGAAGGTTCGAAGCAGTGTGTCTGAAGCATATGGTGAGTGCATTATCAATTGGATGTATCTGCCAAATTAAATACTTAGTATTCTATCTGGAGTTTGGAATGCAGCATGGCAGGAAAAATCCATTTCATCGGAGCAGGGCCGGGAGATCCGGAGCTTATAACGGTCAAAGGAAGAAAGCTCATTGACGAGGCTGACGTGATAATATATGCAGGATCTTTAGTGAATCCGGAAGTCCTGAAAGGCTCAAAGCCCTCGGCAGTCATCCGCGACAGCGCATACATGGATCTGGATGAGGTCATAGAGGTCATCAAGGAGTCCACAGACAAAGGCCTGAAGGTTGTACGGGTACACACAGGGGACCCGGCGATATATGGGGCGATAAGAGAGCAGATGGACAGGCTTGACCAGCTTGAGATAGAATATGAGGTTGTGCCGGGCGTGAGTTCTTTCCTGGCCACGGCGGCCGTGCTGAAAAAGGAATACACATTGCCAGATGTCAGTCAGACAGTGATACTTACAAGAATGGAAGGGCGCACCCCGGTGCCTCCGAAAGAGAAGCTCATCGATCTTGCCAAACACAATTCCACAATGGTGATATTCCTGAGCATCGGGTTCATCGAAGAGATGTGCTCTACGCTGATCGCAGGAGGGTACGATCCGAAAACGCCGGTGGCTGTTGTGTATAAAGCCACATGGCCAGACCAGAAGATTCTGGTAGGAGATCTTATGAACATAGCAAAGAAAGTGAAGGACGAGAAGATCGAGAAGACCGCCCTTACAGTTGTAGGGGGCTTCCTGGGCGATGAGTACAGTCTCTCTAAACTGTATGACAAATACTTTACCACAGGATACAGAAAAGGCATCTCAGGAGAATGAACCTTCTCGCCTTTCTTCACAAGAAAACCGTTTAAGATATAAGGAGTTGAAAAAATGGTTTACGAAACACTAGCGCCGGAAGAAATAGAGAAAAAGAGCATGGAGATAATAACTTCAGAGCTCAATGGGAGAACTTGGCCTGAGCCAAAGTTCTCCATAGTAAAAAGATGCATCCACACTTCCGCTGACTTTGATTATGCGGATAACCTTGTGTTTTCAGAGAATGCAGAGATGATCGGGGTGGAACTTATCAGAAAAGGCGCTACGATCGTCACCGATACAAAAATGGCCGCATCTGGCATCAACAAGAACAGACTTGCCGGCTATGGCGGAGAGGTGAAGTGTTTCATCAGCGACGATGATGTGGTCGCCGAAGCGAAGTCGAGGAACTGCACAAGGGCGACCGTTTCTGTGGAAAAGGCATCATCAATCAAAGGCCCTCTGATAATGGCGGTCGGCAATGCCCCGACCGCATTGATCGCGTTATATAACCTAATCAAAGAAGGCAAGATCAAGCCCGGCCTGATCATCGGGGTGCCGGTGGGGTTCGTCAACGTAGTAGAATCCAAAGAGATGATAACGGAGCTCGACATACCATACATAGTTGCAAAGGGTAGGAAAGGCGGAAGCAATATCGCAGCCACCATATGCAATGCCATGATATACTACAGATGATAGGTGATCCGCTGACAGATATTATTGTCGTCAATGGTCTTGTGAAAAGATACGGCAACGAAGTTGCGATTGACGGTCTGGATCTAAGGATCAAAAAGGGAGAGATGTACGGGTTCCTTGGGCCGAACGGTGCAGGGAAGACAACAGCGGTGCGGGTGATCTCCATGCTGACCAGTTTTTCGGAAGGAAACGTCTCGGTGGGAGGATACGATATAATCAAGGATCAGAAAGAAGCGAAGAAGCTCATGGGAGTGGTTCAGCAGCACATCAGTCTCGATAAGGACCTGACGGTCAGAGAGAACATGATGCACCGCGCTATGACGCAAAAGATACCTGCCGGCGAAAGAAAGAAACGGATCGATAAGCTCGTAGGATACATCGGCCTGGAAGAGTACATGGACCGGACGATAGATTCTCTTTCGGGGGGATGGAAAAAAAGAGCGGCCATCGTCTGTTCGCTTCTGCACGAACCGGAAGTGCTTTTTCTGGATGAACCGACAGTAGGGCTGGATATCCAGGCAAGAAGGTTGATCTGGGATCTTATAAGGAAGCTGAACGATGAAGGGACAACGATCTTCCTAACATCACATTACATAGAAGAGGTCGAGGCTCTTTGCAGCACGGTCGGCATCATCGACAAAGGGAAGCTTATAGCGCATGGGTCTCCGGCAGATCTATGCAACAAGATCGGATCCACTGCGGTAGAATACCATGGAAGGGACCACAAGACCGAATACAAATACTTCTCATCAAGGGGGGACGCGAATGATTTCGCTTCCACTCTCGGCGATGAACACACGGTGCTGATAAGGAATACCAGCCTTGAGGATTGTTTCGTTGAGCTTACCGGCAAGAAAGTGGAGGACGACTGATGTTCGAATTCTTCAGGGAGACATACTATGTGATGTGGGGGGACCTGAAGTTCATGAGGCACAATGCTCTGAACATCCTTGTCTCAAGCATTATGGGCCCGCTGCTGTATCTGCTCGCATTCGGATTTGGGCTCGGACAGGGGCTGGGGGTGGAAGTGGAAGGTCTGCCATATATTGCATTCATCATACCAGGCATAGCGGCGTTGACCTCCCTGTCAGCATCGTTCTCGGCTGTATCCGCAAGACTGAACACTCAACGTTTGTACTACCGTTCGCTTGATGAGATATTGATGTGTCCGATAAGCATATCTTCAATAGTCTTTGGCAAATCCATGCAGGGGGTCATAAGGGGCATAATCAGTTCCAGCATAATTTTTGCCATGGGGCTTGCAATGGCACCAGAACATCTGCACTTTACTTTCCTTTATGCGGTATCCATTGTGTTGTCTTGTTTCACATTCTCATTTCTGGGTGTCTCTGCCGCCTTATTGGCGAACACGCATCAGGCAATGGCCACATTCAGTAATCTTATCATTCTGCCGATGACATTCCTCTGCGGCACCTTTTTCTCTGTAAACAGTCTTCCTTCTGTATTCCAGGCCGTTCTGTTTGCGCTGCCTCTCACACACTCCAGCGTTACTGCGAGAGCATCCGCGCTCGGGTGGGACTTCCCTTGGGCGTCTCTGCTGGTGCTGTTATGTTTCTGCATAGCATTCTTTGTTCTCAATGTTTATCTAATAAAGAAAAAGAAGGTGTGATCTGTTTGATGGACTTGTCCATCTATGCCGAAAGATGGTTGATGAATGACCTTAATTTATCGTTTTTTCCGGCAGTAAGATAGAGTCATCGAACACGATCATTCTCTGCATGACATAATCGGTTCCCCACTCTGCCAGAAGCTTCAGCGCAGGGATCAGCGTCTCTCCTTTGCTCGAGATGGAGTATTCGACACAGACCGGCACCTCTGCTTTCACTGTCCTTAAGATCAATCCGTCAGCCTCCATATCCCTCAGCTGTTTCGTGAGGATCCTGGGAGAGACGATCTCGAGCTCCTTCATGAGCTGATTGAAACGCAGCACTCCCTTTACATGAAGCTTACACAAAATGGCGGCCTTCCATTTCCCTTCAATGACTGTCATCGTGGCATCCAAGGCGCAGTTTATTCTCGGCGCGCGGGGTCTGTTCTCCATAATATCAACTATGCAGTCAAGCTATTTATTACTAATTAACAATCATTATATATCATAACTATCATTTTGATAGTGGTGACTCAATGTCAATAGTTGCAATAGTAGCAAGTCCAAGAAAAAAAGGGAACACGTGCACGATCGTAAAAGCAATGATAGAAGGTGCGAAAGAGAACGGCAAAGAGATCAAGGTATACCATCTTAACGCCCTTTCCAACGCGAAAGGCTGCCAGGCATGCATGGGATGCAAATCGTCCGGCGCATGCGTCCTGAAAGATGACAACGCCGAGATACTGAAAGCTATGAGGGATGCGGAAGGAGTGATACTGTCCACACCCACCTACTTCGGAGAGGCCAACGGGCAGTTCAGGCTTCTTCAGGACAGGTTCTACAGCTTTCTCAACATGGACTTCTCCGCCAACATTGCGCCCGGGAAGAAGCTCGCGGTCGTTGTGAGCTGCGGCGGCGGCGCCGATGGCGCCAAAGCGCTGGCAGACAAGATCGAAGGGTTGATGGCAGGGATGTTAAAATTCGTCCCCATAGGGAAGATAGTGTTCACAGGTGCGAACCCTCCGGACACAGCATCAAAGAACAGCGCCGTCCTCGCAGAGGCCAAAGCCATCGGGAAGAAATTCTGATTTAAACCGCCCCGCCGTTCGGCGGGGCTCTCATTTCAATCAGGATTCCCGATACTTTATTCGGGCATTTACTCCAAAAATGCAATATTCAGCAAACCTTCTTACGTTCCTCAATCTCCTTTTCCAATCTGGACATGTACTCATCGGAAAGGAATATCATCCTTTCCAATATCGGAATCTGGATCTTTCTTTCGCTCAGCAGTTCCATCCTCTCTGTTATCCAAGTGATCCACACTCCGTGATTGCCAGCGGACTGTCTTTCTGTCTCTTCCAGCACGGCATCCCAATCCAGCTCATATTCTGTGGCCAGTTTGAAACAGTCTTCAAGGTCTCCGGCTCTTTCTGTCATGCTTTTGAACAGGAAAAT
>WQTN01000137.1 GCA_009786295.1 Methanomassiliicoccaceae archaeon | reverse complement strand
GGTGGGAACTTGACATGAACGGCCACAAAGATGTCGATATAATAGTCTCCGGAGGATTGAACGAGTCTTCCATCGCCGAAATAGTCGATACTTCAGTGTCGGGGTTCGGGGTCGGCACATCGATCAGCAATGCGCCCACATTGGACCTCTCGATGGATATAGTGGAGAAGGACGGACAGCCGATATCCAAAAGAGGCAAGTTCGGCGGAAGGAAGTTCACGTACAGATGCCCGCATTGTTTTGAGATGGGCGTATCCCTCAGGGGGGACGATCGGATAAAGTGCAACTGCGGCTGCGAAATGGAAATGATCGAGACGGAAGTGCTCCGCAACGGCATCAGGGCCGGTAAGGAGAGAACGCCTTCGGAGATCAGGGAGTCCGTACTGCGGCAGCTAAAAGCCATCCGGGAATCATGAGGACGGCGCGAATATCCATAAAAAACGATTTATGTTTAGTATTTAAAGCTTTCTTGCAAAATGGACATTATTATATTTTTTTGAACGAATACTCAACAACAAAAAAAAGTTACTAACAGAAAGCTTATATGCTTACTCAACATAGCCAAATTGCCGTCTGTCGTTCGCACATCTGATGGGGTTTGTAGCGGGTGTCGATATTACATAAAAGGAGTGGACCACCATAGATTGCAATGAGGTATCAAACAAGAATATTGCCCCCAATAAGGCCAATGTCCGTACGCTGGACAACGTTGGCCCTAGGTCTCTTGTTAAGATTTATTGCGCCTGTGGAAAGTTCGTCGACCTTGACAAGAGGGAGATGAACATAAAGAAATCACTGAGGAAAGACCTTGAATGCACTACCTGCAGGAACATGCGGATTTCAAAGGAAATAGATTTTTTAAACAGTTATTATGACAGTGATCTATTGGGCGGAGAAGACCCAGTATACTGACTTTATATAAAATAAAATAATGTTACGAAATATTAGTTTCGTATGCTCAAATATAAAGCCCTACGTAGGTCTCTATGCTTACCCTCAAACGGCCTTCCCTTTAGCTTTTACAACCGCCTTCTTTCTTGCGGCGGGAGCCTTGCTGTCGGTCTTCTTGGCAACAGCCTTTCGCATTCCGCCGCGGGTTTCGCAGTCGGGATTTACGCACTCCTTATGATTGTTGAATTCCACGATCGGGGAACCGCACACCCCGCACTGTTCATTTGCGGATGTTATCGTGCCTCTCGGCCTGAGCGGGTAGGTCTGTGTGCATTTCGGCCACTCGGAACAGCCGGCGAAACGTTTCCCCGCTTTGGAGAATGTTATTCTTATCGTCCCGTCTCCGCATGCGGGGCATCTGCCGAGATTATTCCTGTCGGCATTGCTCTTGCACTTCGGATCTATGCACTGTATGGATGGAGGCATGCCTTTCCTGATGATCTTCAGGTGTGCAAGGCCGCATTCCGTGCATGTCGACTCCATTGTCTGTATCATTGCGCCGTTCGGAAGAGGATATGCTCTGGCGCACTCCGGGTAACCGTCGCAACCAATGAACTTCCCATTCTTAGATTTCTTTATCGTCAGGTTCTTCCCGCATGTGGGGCATGTTCCGATGAACTGCTGCGACCTCAGGGCGGTCCTGATGTCCTCGCCGAATTGTTCTTTCTCCGAAGATATCTTCTTTGCGACCTCGAAGAGCATGTTCTGTGATTCTTTTACGACATCTCCCAAAGTACTGTTGCCCTCGCTGATCTCGAGCATGTCTGACTCAAGGCGGGATGTCATCTCCGGTTCTGTTATGCCGCCCCCGTGTTTTTCCAAGGACTTCGTAAGAGCGGTGCCGCTTGCGGTAGGCGTCAGATAGTTCCCCTCGACATAATTCCTTGAGAAGAGTTTGCCTATGATCTCGTGCCTGGTACTCTTTGTTCCAAGCTGCAGCCTGTCCATCTCTTGGATCAGAGAACCCTGATTGTATCTGAACGGCGGTTTTGTCTCGGATTCCTCTAGGCTTTTTGACCTGATGTCTATCTCATCGCCGATGTTCAGCTTCGGTATGCGGGTTTCCGTGATCCTGAGATATTTTTTATAATATTTCTTCCAGCCCAGTTCTTTTTGGACGTAGCCGCTAGCTTTGAATATCTCTCCTTTGACATCAATGCTGCAGTCAGTCTCCTCGGCCACTGCGTTGGGGCCTACGGTCGCCAGGAACCTCCTTACGATAAGTTCATAGAGCTTCCATTTGTCGCCCTTCATCTTATCGGAGCTGGCACCTGCCGTCGGGTAGATCGGCGGATGGTCGGTGGTCCTCTTCTTGCCTCTGGAAGGCACTATCTTCTCTTGACCGAGGATCTCTTCCACCTCTCCTCTGAATTCTGAGTCCTTAAGCCTCTCCAAGACCCCCTTTATGCTCAGGCTCTTGGGATATTCTGTGTTCTCTGTACGCGGATACGATATGTATCCTCCGGTGTAGAGGTCCTCTGCGAGCTTCATTGCCGCAGTGGGCGGTATGCCGATCTTGTTCGCCTCCACCTGCATCATGGTCGTGTCGAACGGTGCTGGGCGGAATTCCTCTTTGGATGAAACTTTATATTCTGTTATCTTCCCCGTCTTTGCCTCGGAGATTGCTGACATTACCTTTTCCGCCTTCTCTTTCTCCCAGAACGGGTTATTTTCGTGTTCCCCTTTGAAAGCCAGCATTCCGAATTTGCCTACGACGTTCCAGAACGGGACGGGGACGAAGCTCTCTATCTCTTCGTGGCGGTCCACAAGCAGTTTGAGCGTGGGGCTTTGTACTCTTCCCACCGACATGAAATTCTTTCCCACCTGTCCGGAGGATAGGGATACAAGCCTTGTGAGAACGGCTCCCCATGAAAGATCGATTATCTGTCTCGCCTCGGCGGCATCCGCCAATCTTTTGTCAGGCATGGTAAGCTCTGAAAAAGCCCTTTCCACCTCTCCTTTGGTCAAAGCGCTGAATTTCGCGCGCCTTACCTTTGACATATCGGCATTCACGGCCGTGACCGTCTCCATGCCTATGAGCTCTCCTTCTCTGTCGAAGTCGGTGGCTATGATTATCTCATCGGCCGTTTTCACGAGATCGGCAATCTTGCTGAGTATTGACTTTACCTTTACCTTCTTCACAGGTTCGGCGTACACCATATCCGCCGGAGGAACGCTCCCCCAGTCGTTGTATTTATCCGGATAGTCCAACTCCAGAATGTGGCCTCTGAGGCTCACGACTGTGTAGTCGTCCCCTCCAGCTTCGAACCTTATTACTGTGACGTCCCTTCCCGATTCGGATTGTGATTTTCCGTCGGACAATATCGTGGAGATCCTTCTTGCGGCATTAGCTTTCTCCGTAATAATCAGCTTTCTCATTCGCTCATGCGACAACATAGGCATTATTTAAATCGTTGGGAGCCCAGAATACCTGCGGTCACTGCCTTACGCCGATGTGATGCATATGCCCCGTGGTCTGCGATGCCATGGTGAGCTTGCATCTGAGAACCCCTTTTATTGAAGAAATATCGTTTGCAAGTCCCTTCAGCTGTCCCAGTTCCCCTTCGACGATAAGGACCTCCATGCATTTATCGTGGTTGAGGTGCACATGTATGGATGTGTTTATGTTCTGCATCCTGCCGTGCTGCATCTCTGTCAGCTTCTCCCCTATGCCTGTTGTGTGGTGGTCGTATATCATGACGATGACGCCGCACATGAAGTCCTTCTCGTTCTTCCATTCATTCTCGGCAAGAGAATCGCGCACGAGGTCCCTTATTGCCTCCGATCTGCTGACGTACCCTTTCTTTGAGATTACTTTATCAAAATCCTTTAGAAGCTCGGGCTCGAGTGAGACGCCTATGCGCGTTACGCCTTCCATACGTGTTAATCATTATTCACATTAATAAAACATCATATTGCGCCCGTAATTGCATGTGCAACGGTTTGTATGCCATCGCATTTATCTCCAAACAGCGGTTATGCCGACCGATGACCAGCGGTCCCGGATCACTTTGGAAGGCTTTGGACGGTGCGGTGCGTGAGTCAGTATCTGACAAAAACACCGCTGTCGCTTTTTCAGGAGGACTGGATTCGGGGATCATCGCCGCTGTCGTTAAAGAGTGTGCAAAGGAAGCAACCCTTTATACGGTCGGGTCTAAGGGTTCGCACGACGTCAGAGAGGCCAGGTCCTCCGCCGAAGAGCTCGGCATGCGACTGGTCCACATAGAGATAACAGAAGATCGTGTCATGGATTGCCTGAGGGAGATGATATCTATCACCGGCACCAAGGATCCCGTCACTTTGTCCTTTGAGATCCCGCTGTTCTTCGTCTGTAAGAACTGCGCGGAAAAAGAGATCATTACCGGGCAGGGCGCGGACGAACTGTTCGCCGGCTATTCCAAATACATCGGCCTGAACGGGAATGATCTCAGAGAGAAGATGGCCGAGGACATGAGAAAACTCTCCGAAATTACATTACCTCACGAGAAAAAGGTCGCGGAGCATTTCAGGAAGAGGATACATTATCCTTTTTTGGATGAAAATGTGGTCAAAGCGGTCAATGCCCTTGGAATCGATGCTATTGCCCCTGCCGATGACCCCCTGTCGAGGAAAAGAGCTCTGAGGGAAGTTTCAGAACTGGCAGGATATTCAAACATATCGGTAAAGGAGAAGAAGGCGGCCCAGTACGGTTCCGGCTCGATGGCCCTGATAAAAAAAATATGCAGAGACAGGAACATGACATACTCCGGCCTGATCGAGATGCTCTGTACGGAGGTAAAACGATGAACGATGATGTGCTGTCCTGGCTGCACTCGTTCGCTGCGCAGGGGATAAGGCTGAATCTTGAGAATACAAAGGATCTTCTGAGACGGCTCGGGGATCCGCACCTGTCCATGAGATACATACATGTCGCGGGGACCGACGGGAAAGGATCGATATCCTCATGTACGGCATCCATACTGATCTCGTCCGGGATCAAGACCGGGCTGTACACATCCCCTCACGTCGAGGAACTCAGCGAACGCATCACAGTGAACGGAGAGAAGATCACTGATGCCGAGACGAAGAAGCTGTTAACAACGATCAGGGTCTGCGTCGGAGAGATGGAAGCCGAGGGGCTTGTCCCCACCTTCTTCGAAATCGTGACCGCACTGGCTTTCCTGCACTTCAGGAACAAAAGTGTCGAATATGCCGTGATGGAGGTGGGAATGGGAGGGAGGCTTGACTCTACCAACGTGATAACTCCTGAAGTATGCGTGATAGGGAACATCAGCATGGACCATACAGAATACCTCGGGGATACGATAGAGAAGATAGCGTTCGAGAAAGCGGGGATAATAAAACCCGGCGTGCCGTGCGTCACTTTGAACAAAGATTCCGCATTCAGCGTTCTGAAAAGAGTCGCCGAAGAGAGGTGCGCACCCATCACACGCATCGATCCTTCCAACATACGCATTACCAAAGCGGGAGTGGGCGGCGTGGATTTCCTGTACAAAGAGGAGAGATATCATGTGTCGATACCCGGCAGCCGCCAGGCTGACAACGCTTCGATGGCTATCGAAGCCGTATCCAAACTGAACATATACGGCCAATGCCTGAGATGTAACGTCAAAAAAGGCCTCAGGGATGTCAGATGGCCGTGCAGGCTTGAGAAGATCGAGGGACTGCCGATGATATTGGACGTTACTCACACGGCTGCAGGTTCCGAAGCGCTTGCCGATGACATCGCCAAACTCTACGGCAAGGTTGATGTTGTCATCGGAATGCTGAAGGACAAGGATGCGCAGGCGATGGCAGAGAGCCTTTCCAAGGTCTCTGACAGAGTGTTCATTTCTGCTCTCGGGACAGAACGGTCGGCAGACCCGGATGTGCTCAGAGGGATATTCTGCAAAAGATTTCAGGAGACGACCGCCTGCAGGAGCGTCTCCGACGCCATGGACCTGGCGATGAGGTCCAGAAGGAATAACGATATATTGGTAACAGGGTCATTTCACACCACGGAAGAGGCAATAGGATGGCTGAAAAGGACATATCCGGGATATTGGACATACTCGCAAAGGAACACGGCAGGGGAGCATATCCGGGAAGATCATCGGAAGGTCTGAACCCGGAGTGGGAACCGGACCCGTTCCATGTGCTGATGGCGACGATCCTCTCCCAAAGAACAAGAGACGACAATACGAGAAAAGCGTCCGACAATCTTTTCAGAAAATACAATTCGATCGAAGAACTGGCAGAAGCCGACCCGGACGACGTGGCGTCGCTGGTGCATCCTGCAGGATTCCCGAAACAGAAGGCCAAAGCGATAGTAGACTGCTGCAGGGTCCTGAGGGACGAACACGGGTGCCGCGTACCTGAGGATACGGAAACTTTGCTGATGCTTCCTATGGTAGGAAGAAAAACTGCCGCCTGCGTCAGGGCATACGCGATGGGCATTCCCGCCGTATGCGTGGACACGCATGTACACAGGATATCCAACCTCATGGGACTTGTGGACACGAAGGACCCGACCGCGACAGAAATGGAACTGATGAGGATAACGCCGAAGGACAGATGGATAGATATCAACAGGTATCTCGTAAGGCACGGACAGACGGTCTGCCTTCCTAACCGTCCGCATTGCGAAAAATGTTCAGTGCGCTCGATGTGTAATGCTTATTTACAGAGTATTCCGCCAAAATCGTGACTTTCCCGATACAATGGAGCAAATCGTGTTTATAATGAGAAGGACATACCCTCCTGATGCACGAGGTTTCTGTTGTAGCGGATCTTATAGCTGCCATCAAAAAGGAACTAGAAAAATATAATGTCCTTTCAGTCAAAGAAGTGACCATTCTAGTGGGAAAACTCACCAACCTCGGGATCGAGCAAATGGAATTTGCATATGAAGTGATGTCCAAAAACTCGATGCTGGAAGGGTCAAAACTTGTGATAGAAACGGAAAATATCATAGCTAAGTGCGAAGAATGCGGATATAAAGGGCCGGTAAAGAACATAGGCCTGGGAGAAGACTCTCATCTTCAGATCCCGATACTTTCCTGCCCTGTGTGCAACAGCGCCGTGACCGTAACCGCAGGAAAGTCGTGCTGCATTAAATCGATCGACATTGAGGAGGTGCGCTGATGTTCAAATACAGGGATGAGGGGACTGCAAAGAGAGTTCTCGCTGCCATAAAGGACACAGGCATCAGGAGCAGATTTATGCATGTCTGCGGAACCCACCAGGATACGATCGTCAGGTTCGGTCTGGAGGAATTACTGCAGGATGCCGGCGTGGAGATCTGCCAGGGCCCGGGATGCCCGGTATGCGTCACTACCAGCAAAGAGATCGCGGACGCGATAACCCTGGCACGCAACGGCGTTACGATAACCGCATTCGGAGATATGATGCGCGTTCCGACGACGATAGGGTCACTTTTCGACGCAAAAGCCGATGGCGCGGATGTAAGGATCGTTTATTCGATCGAGGATGCGGTCAAGATGGCGTCCGAGCAAACAAAACCGCTGGTGTTCGTGTCCGTCGGTTTCGAGACCACTGCCCCGTCGACATGCGTCCCGCTGAAAAAAGGCAGTTTGCCAGAGAACTTCAGCATCTACAGCTGCCATAGGATATGCCCTCCGATACTGGAGGCGATATTCGAGATGGGCGAGACGATGATGAACGGCATGATAATGCCTGGGCATGTTGCGGTCATAACGGGGCTGGAGCCTTTCAGGCAGTTCTCCGAGAGATACAAAATGCCGCAGGTCGTCGCGGGGTTCGAGCCTCTCGACGTGCTTATGGCGGCCTATATGCTGACAAAACAGATCGCTGAAGGACGCGCCGAGGTCGAGAACGAGTACACAAGGGTCGTCAAAGAGAACGGCAATCCTATAGCAAGAAAACTGATGGAAGACACATTCGTCGCCGTGGACAGAGAATGGAGAGGCTTCCCTACGATACCTAAAAGCGCGCTGGCGCTCAAACCGGAATTTGCAAAACATGATGCCACAGTCATTCACGAAGACATCCTTTCCCTTACTCCCGATGTGGAGGCGGAGGCGGCCGGGTGCAAGTGCGGAGAGGTCCTGAGAGGACTCATAAGATCCGAAGAATGCCCCATGTTCGGCACAGCATGCAAACCTATGACCCCGAGAGGACCGTGCATGGTCTCAGCGGAAGGGAACTGCAGCATCGCATACAGGTTTTCGGAGAGGGGGGCATGAAATGAAGAGCGAAACGAACCTAAGGTCGATATTGATAATCACAAACGACTCGACCGTATTCCTGAAGAAAGGATTGGCCACAGCGTTCGAGATGTTCGGCGGACGCACGGAAGAGATCAAAAAATTGGTGGCACGGCTCGACACCGCTCGGAAGGACGGAAGGAAGATGTGCGATGTGTCCTACGGGATAATATCAACAAGATTCGGTTTTGTTCCGGGAAACTACGTCATCACAAATTACGATAACGTGATGTCAAAGAAAGAGGACTATGAAAGGGTCCAGAAAGAAAAGGACTACCTGGGGCAGCTGCATCAGATCTCCATCTACTTCGACAGGATCATCATCTGCGTTCCGAACGATATGTTCGCCATGATGCTGGAAGGCGAGACATTCCAGCAGGGGAAGATCATAGCCGTCACTGGCAAGATGTTCGAAGAGGAATGTTCCAAAAGGAACTGGGTCTTTTTAGAAAGGAAAGGCGCACGCCTTGGAAAGGATAATGCGGAAAAAATACTCAAACTGATAGAGAGCGAGTCCTGATCGGCTGTCCTCTTCTTTGCTTCCGGTCTTTCCTTCCTCGCGCCTATTATCTCGTCAGTTTCTAGAACGATCCTGATATTGAAGTGCGACATTTCGGACCGGCATTGTCCGTCAGCTCTTTCTTACATCGATCAGATCTCTATCCCTTCAATGCTCAGTAATTTCTTTTTGAGAGCCAGCCCGCCGAGGAACCCGCCAAGGAAGCCGCCGATGTCCTTTGAGGATACTACCCTGTGACATGGTATCACAATAGGCAGCTTGTTTGCGCCGCAGGCGTTGCCCACTGCCCTGTAAGCGTTCGGACGGCCGATCCTTTTTGCTATTTCATGGTATGATGCCGTCTTCCCGTACGGTATTTTGCACAGCTCGTCCCAGACGCTCTTTTGGAACTCGGTCCCCTCTATTTTAAGCGGAAGATCGAATGTTATCCTCTTTCCGGTCAGAAACTCATCTATCTGGCGTGCGGCCTCCTTTATCGCAGAGCACTCCCTGCATTCTCTGAAAGGAAGATTGCAGTTCGGGAGATATATTCCGTCAATGTTCCCCTCACCATCATCGGAAATGCTTATCTTTCCGATTATTGTCATATAAGTTTGTATTCCTCCTGTCATGATAGGTAATTTTTTCAAGAATACTTATGTTCTTCTGTTGCATCCGTGAAACGATGATAATCTGTGCCAGCAGGAGAACGGACATTCCGGCGTTCCACTCGGGATGGCTGATGAACCGTGTCCGCGAAGGATATGCGCTTGTCAGAAATCCGATCGCGAGGAATGTTGTGTACAGAGTGGACTTGTCTCCGAGAAATGTTGATCTGCTCCTGCTTATGACAAAGGACCCCCGTCCCATGATACCTTACCTTGATGAGCTGAAGGAACGGAAGATGAACACAGCGTTCCAGATATCGATAACTCCATACGGCCGAGACATAGAGCCGGGGGTCCCGGACAAAGCATGTGTGGCCGAAGCTTTCAGAACAGTATCGGATATTATAGGAAAAGAAAAGACGGCCTGGAGATACGACCCTGTCATATTGAACGAGAAGTTTGATGTCAAGTATCATCAGAGGAAGTTCGATCTCCTGTGCAGAGAGCTTGCGGGGTACACGGAAAGGTGTATCTTCAGCTTTGTCGAGATACATGAGAAACTGAAGGGGCTGTCTGAGGGCGGCATATTACGGAGCGTTTCCGGAGAAGAGGCGGACGAGATCGGCAAAGCCCTTTCCGGCATTGCTGAGGACAACGGGATGGAACTTGACCTCTGCTGTTCCGAACATGATCTTTCCGGATATGGGATATCATCGCGAGGCTGCATCGGCAAAGAACAGATGAAAGCGCTGAATGTTCCCTTTGAAGAACTGCAGACCCCAATAAGGGATCGGTGCATGTGCGTGAAGAACATCGATATCGGAGAGTACGACACCTGCTATCATGACTGCATCTATTGCTATGCCAACCGCAATACGGATGATGCAAGGAAACAAAGAAATTATAATCCGAACAGCAAGATGCTGTTCGGAGAGGTGCAAGGATCAGACATCATAGTTGAGTTAACAAAGAGAAAGAACTCAAAGATCACTGACTTCTAAGCCTTCTTTCTCAAGCTCGCGTCTCATTCTTTTTCTGGAGAACAGGGCGGAGTCCATACATACGACCCAGCAGGTCTCCATTACGACGGATGCCGCGATCGCTACCATTGCATAAGGTATCAATGGGCCCATCGTGGTGACGCACAGAGCAATGGCTATCCCTTTGTTCTTGTAAGACATCATCAGAATATCTGTGACCCTCTGAGACCATTGGATCTTGGCGCGCTTCTCTGTGACCTCGACCGCAAGGCCCAGTCCGAATGTTCTCAGTCCCGCAATGAGCAGGAAGGCAAGCAGTATCCATATCCCGCAGTTGAAAATGGTTGAACTGATGGACATCCATACAAGGAACGATATGATGCTGTTCAGAAGCACCGCCATCATGACCTTGTTCATCTTTACTTTGGTAAGGAATCTTGAAGCTATCAGAGGGATCCCGATGACCTCTATGACCGTTATCAGCAGGTCCGTCATGTTAACGGTCTTCCCGAGCAGTACGAACACAATGAAGGGGATCCACAAAAGGGCTGCAATGTAAACATATATCGTGGAGCGGACCGCATGTTCCATGTCTCCCCTCAGAATGAACGAGAGAGGGGCCACGGATGCCGCGAACGGCGTTGCCGCGACGAAGACCAGGCCCGAAGCGTAATCTGAGTATGCGCTGTCCTTGAGCAGCAGATACCCGATTATGGGAATGACCGACGCAATGATCAGTCCGATGAGCAGACCCCTGAGCAGGGACTTGGGATTCTTTGCGGGACTCAGATTCTTGCTTGATATCCTCGAAAGAGATATGGTCATCATTACGGCAAGCAGCAGTATCGTGAGGTTGCTCACGACGTTGGTCGTCAGAATGCTGCTTGGAAAGATGCCTAGTATGTTCGTGATGAGTGCCAGTACCAATGCAAGCCCCATCATGAGTGCGCTGCTTGTCATAAATTTCAAGGCCAAGCCCATATCTGCTGAACTCCTATTGCATATTTTAAGATATACATGCGACTGCCTGGAACAGCATATAGATACTATATCTGCTAACATATGTTCTTGTGAGCTTTTCGCGTGAAGATTGTGCATAATCTAAATAGCATTGAAAACTGTCATGGTCTGCAATGGAAGATGTGAAATCGATAAGGCCAGGATGGTACAACGCATTCAGGCCGTGGTCGCTGCATGGAGCGGTTGTCCCCGTCGTCATCGGAGGGGTCGTGGCCTATGTCGACGGATACATGAATTGGTGGATCTTCCTGATGGTCTTGTTATGCGGATGCCTGCTGCAGTCTGCGGCCAACCTTCTGAACACGTACGGGGATTACGTCAAAGGGACCGATACTTTGGACACTGTTGGGAACCGATCAAGGTCGCCGGAACTGGTAACAGGAACACTTAAACCAAAATCTGTTCTCCTGGCAGGCCTGGCATGCCTGGGTATAACCGCACTTTGCGGCATTGTGTTCGTATGGTACATAGGCTGGGGAATAATGGCGTTCGGAATACTCGGCATCGCCGGCGCAGGACTGTATACGGTAGGGATCTCGTACAAATACTACGCCATGGGGCTGATCAGCGTATTTTTCATGATGGGGATACTGATGCCTCTCGGCACGTACTATGTGATGTCTGGGGAGATTTCAAACGAAGTGCTCTTTATGTCGCTGCCGAACGCCTTTATTATAACGGCTGTCCTCAGCGGGAATGAGACAAGAGACTACCATGAGGATAAACAGGCAGGCGTGATGACGCTCTCCGGCTTCCTGTCTTATAAAGGAAGCTTAAGACTGTACATTGCCCTTAACTGCATCGCATTCCCGATACTGTTGGCGCTTATTGCGTTGCAAATGATTCCCTGGGCATGCGGCCTGGCATTCTTGGCCCTCGCCGATATGTATATTCTGGTCAGAAACTGGAAAGAAGCGCCAAGCGACGAAAGAAAGGGAAGGCTTCTGGTCCCGCTCTCATTCAGAATGAACTGGCATTTCGGGCTTCTTCTGGTAGTGGGATACTTAATAGGGCAATATCTCATCACGGGGACTATCTGATGAGCGAGGAAACCAAACCCAACGGCACCCAGTTCGAGGGAAAAGAAGAGTATGTGAAAGATGTTTTTACTGAGATCGCATCGTACTATGATGAGATGAACGATCTTATGTCGATGGGCATGATTAAGGGATGGCATAAGTTCATGATGAAAAAGGCCGGCAACCTCCTATCAAAAAGATGCCTAGACATTGGGACAGGAACGGGAGAGATCGCATTCCTGCTTTCCGAGAACGCAGGAAAGGACGGCGAGGTCTACGGCGTGGACATCACCCCGAAGATGTTGGAATATGCAGAGGCCAAAATGGAAAAGAAGAACCTGCCCAAACCGATCATCTTTGAGGTGGGAGACGCTTTGGCTTTAAGATTCGAAGATCATTCTTTTGATGTTGTGACCTCTGGCTATATGCTGCGCAATGTCACGGACATTCAGAAGGCGATAGACGAGATGTACAGGGTCCTAGGGCCTGGCGGCAGGGCGGTCGTCGCAGAATTATCTAAGCCGAAAAACAGAGCGGTCAGATTCTTTTATGAACTGTATATGAAACACAGAGTGTACTGGCTTGGAAGGAAATATGATAAAGGCAAACCTATCAACGGAAAATATTCCGCATACGAGTGGCTGTCATCATCTGTAGAAGGATTCCCCAGCGGGAAAGATATAACTGATAAATTCCTGAAAGCGGGGTTTGCGGAAGCCCATTATTTCGTTAAATCAATGGGCGCAGTGAACATATATCTCGGAATAAAGAAGTGAGCCGCAGCTCACTTCTTCTCAATTTTGCTGCTGTAAAATGCCGATATGGCCTTGTACAGCAGATATACGTCCGTTTTTGATGTTATTTCGAACGGCGAGTGCATGGACAGCACCGGCACGCCCATATCGACCGTGTCCAGGTTATGAACGGAAATATCGGCTGCGATGGTTCCTCCTCCGCCGATGTCGACCTTTCCAAGCTCCCCTACCTGCCACGGCACCTTCGCATCATCCAATATCTTCCTGAGGAAGCTCATCGTCTCCGCAGAAGCGTCGTTGGTGGAATACTTCCCTCTGCTTCCTGTGTATTTCGAAACGACCGGCCCGCGGTTCAGGAATGAGCAGTTGCTCCTCTCGAATACATCTCCAAACGCCGGATCGATAGCGGCGTTGACGTCGCATGATAAACATACGGATCTCCTGAGCACATGGCGTACCTGAAGCCCGTATGCGGACACGAAATCCTCAAGGAAATCCCTGAAGAAGAAAGACCTCATTCCGGTGTTCCCGTCCGAGCCTGTCTCCTCTTTATCGGCGAATATGGTAATGGTCGTGAATTCCGGACCTTTGCACTCGATCTCCGCCATGAAGTTGGCAAAGGCGCATGCGCTGTCATCTTGTCCATACGCGCCGATCATCGACCTGTCGAGACCGACATCTATCGGCCTGAACGCAGGAACGGCACACAGCTCCGCCGTCAGGAAATCTTTTTCGGTGACGCCGTATTTTTCAAAAAGGATGTTCATTATGTTCAGTTTCACTTTGCCCGATATTTTCTCATCCTTGAACGGCCAGCATCCCACAAGTATGTTCAGCTGCTCCCCTTCGATGATCTCGGTCGCCGGCTTCTTCATCTGGTTCATCGCCAGGTGCGGAAGAAGGTCTGTTACGCAGAAGACCGGGTCCCCTTCTTCCTCTCCGATATTGACTTTTATTGTCTTTCCTTCTGCCAGCATGATCACGCCGTGCAGGGACAGAGGGATCGCGGCCCACTGATACTTCTTTATTCCGCCGTAGTAGTGCGTTTTGAAGTAAGCCATATCCGTATCTTCAAAGAGCGGGTTCGGCTTGAAGTCAAGCCTCGGGCTATCGGTATGGCTCACTCCAACTCTGAGACCATCTGCTATCGGCCTCTTTCCGACGGTCACCATGATAAGCGCCTTATCGCGGTTGTTCATGTAGAACTTGCTTCCGGGAGAATATTTTTTCCCGATCTGGAATTCTTTGTAGCCTTTTTTCTTTAAGATCGGGAGGGCATAATCCAGGATCTCTCTTTCTGTTTTGTTGCACAGGAATTTCTTGTACTCTTCACAGAAGTCCTTGGCCTCGCCGAGAAGAGAGCCGTCGGCTTCTCCGATGTTCGCGGATCTCATTAGAAGTTTCTCTTCAAGTTTCTGCCCATCACTCTTTTTTTCTGCCATGACACCCTAATCCATCGCTGATTACTTGATTCTTGTGCATGTACCTACTTTCAGGGAATCATATGACACATCTTAAGAAACTCTGCTGGCGACAAGAGAAATATTCCCTCGAAATCCGCTTCAAGAACATCTTTGTCTCCGCTGATGATGCAGTCCGCATTATGTATCACAGCCGTTCTGAATATCACACGATCTTTGATATCTCTGACTCTCTCTTCTCTGGCCACACTCAGTTCGTCTTCGGGAGTCCTCACGACTGTAGCCAGAGCTCTTATCGTCTGGATTATGTCTCGGATTTCATCTTCTGATGCTAAATCTTTCCTGCGACATGATCTTACGACCTCATCTAAGATATACTCACAGATCACAATTTCATTCGGCTTGGCGAGAGCTTTCGCAAATGCCTTTGCCGGAGTCCCGCCAGGAAACAACAGTGTTGATATTATGACGTTTGTATCTATGACACATTTCATCCGTCATTACCGCCAGATCTGACATCTCTCACGAGTTTGACGACATCGTCTTCGTCTCGGATACCGGCCGCTTCTGCTCTTCCTTCCATCTTCTTCTGGAGCGCTTTAAATGCGTAGATGGCTGGATTCATCATCATAACCTCACCATCGATACTTACCAGCACCACTCTGTCCCCTGACTTCACCCCTAATATATCTCTGAAGTCTTTTGGGAGAGTTATCTGTCCTTTGGGCAGGACCTTTGCCGTCTCAACTATCACGTTCTCCATTTTATCGCCTGTAGGAAATTCCCTACTTGTAGACATAATAGTAAAAGAAGTATTTTAACCATAGTGTGCACAATCATTCAGAAGAACAAAACCACGTTTTCCTAATCGGAGTCCAATAGTTTTCCAAAATATGGGTGTCCAGGCATTATGACGGCTCCAATGCTTTGAGCTGAGACGTAAGTTTCGACGTCCTCAGCGTTCTCACCGAGTTCATTATCGCTATGACAGCGACACCTACATCCGCAAAGACCGCTTCCACCAAAGTTATGTAACCCAATGCGCCGAGTGCCAGGAACAGTATTTTGATCCCTATGGCAAACACGATGTTCTCGATGGATATCGTCCTGGTCTTCTTCGCTATCTTGATGGCGATGGGGACCTTTGAAGGCATATCGTCCATTATCACAATGTCTGCGGCCTCTATCGCTGCGTCGGATCCCATTGCGCCCATGGCGATGCCCACATCGGAACGTGCGAGAGAAGGCGCATCGTTTATTCCGTCACCGACGAAAGCAACAGCCCTTCCTTCGGACAGCAGCTGCTCGACGATCCTGATCTTATCTTGGGGAAGAAGGTCAGTGTAGACCATATTTATGCCCAGCGACCCCGCTACATGTTCTCCGGCTGTGCTGATATCCCCCGTGAGCATCGCGACATCCTTTATGCCGGCGTCTTTCAGCATCGAGACCGCGGGCACAGAATCGTACCTGATGCGGTCTGATATCGCAAGGCATCCTTTGTAGATGCCGTCGATGCTTACGTATATTATCGTACCGAATTCGCCGGACCTCTCGAAAACAATGCCTGCCTCGGAGAGATGGGATTCGTTTCCGACCAGCACTTCTTGCCCGTAAACTTCAGCCACGACACCTTTGCCTGCGACCTCTTCAACAGCGCCCACCGCCGATCCGTCGATCTCTTTCCCATATGCTTCCCTCACGCTGACAGCGATCGGATGGTTCGAGTGGAACTCAGCATGAGCGGCGACCTTCAGCAGGTCCTCCTCCGCAATACCGCTGGGCATTATCCTCTCAACTTTGAACGTTCCCTCCGTAAGGGTGCCTGTCTTGTCAAACATGACCGTGTCCACTCCTGCAAGGGCCTCCAGATAGTTACCGCCTTTCACAAGTATCCCCATGCGTGATGCGCCGCCTATCCCTCCGAAGAAAGCCAGAGGTATCGAGATCACCAAAGCGCACGGGCATGATATCACCAAGAAGGTAAGCGCCCTGTAGATCCATACTTCAAACGAAGCGCTCAATATCAACGGAGGAATGATCGCCAGCAGTATGGCAGAAAGAACAACAACAGGAGTATAATATCTGGCGAACTTTGTCACAAAGTTCTCAGATTTGGACTTCGCCCCGTATGCATCCTCTATCATGCTGATGATGCGGGAAGCAGTCGAGTCCGCATACAAAGATGTCACACGGACTGTCAAGACCCCGTTTGTGGATATGCATCCGCTCAGAACAGCATCGCCAACAGAGGCCCTCCTCGGAACGGATTCCCCGGTTATTGATGAGGTATCGACCATAGAGGAGCCTTCGGCGACAGTTCCGTCAAGAGGGATCCTCTCTCCCGGCCTGACAAGGACCAGATCGCCGATGCAGACATCTTCCGGTTCCGAAATGATGACCTCCCCGTCTTTCAGAAGATTAACATTCTCCGGCAAAAGGTCTGTAAGCGAAGATATGGACCTTCTTGACCGGTCCACCGCATATTTCTCAAAGAGCTCACCGACCTGATAGAACAGAAGGATCGCTATGCCCTCCGGAGCTTCTCCTATAGCAAATGCACCCAGAGACGCTATAGTCATTAAGAAATTCTCGTCAAACGGTTGTCTGTAATATATCGCTTTTAAAAAACGGATGAATACGGGGTATCCGACCACAATATACGATGTTGCGAATACTGCCAGTGTGATGGTGTCGTCCACATCTGCGAATACCCCGATTACAAGCAGTATGCCTGAAACGACGATCCTTGTGATCTCTGCTGCTCCGAACAAATCATTCCCTTCTTAGTTTAACGTCGGGTTCGATTCTTTTTACAGCTTTCTCGATCATCGGTTCTATCCTCCCGGAATCTGCCTCATCTGCCTCGAATGTCAACCGCTGGGTCATGAAAATGACCTTTGCCGATACCACGCCCTCGATCTTATTTACTGCGATCTCGATCTTCGCTGCGCACGAAGCGCAGCAGAGGTTGTTCAGCTTATACACATACTTCATTCTCATTCCCCCATGTGCTCCAGCGTTATGTCGAGAAGGGTCTTGACGTGGTGGTCTTCAAGAGAGTAGTAGATGTTCCTGCCGTCCCTCCTTGCTTTTACCAGATGCCCCTGTCTGAGTGTTTTCAATTGGTGCGAGACCGCTGACACCGACATCCCGAGGGCCTCTGATATGCAGCAGACGCATACCTCCCGGTCCCATATCGCTAACAGTATCCTCAGACGCGTAGGATCTGAAAGGGTCTTGAAAAGATCCGACAACCCGTTCAACGTCTTTTCATCCGACAGTTTACAGTGTGCATTCTCGATTATGCTTTCGTGCTCTTTTTTGCTGTGGCCTGCTTCATGTTTCATGGGCATCACATATTTGAATACTTGAACAAGTGCTCAAATGTTGTCATATGATTTAATAGTTTCCTACATATTATCTGTATGCGATTCCTCCCTCGGGCTCTGTTCCCACATATAGAAAAACGAAAAAACTATACCACATTTTCTATATATTTCAAGTAACACTTCATACGTTTTTAATGAAAAGTTATAAATGCGGTCTGCCCGATGCATATATTGGTGAAAACACGGGCAAATTCGTCATGAAACCTGCAAAAAATGGAGTGATGTTCAACCTTCTGGCAAGCAACGGTAAGGTCATATGCACATCCCAAGTCTATGCGAATGAATCGTCATGTTTGAACGGCATAGAGAGCGTGAGGAACAACAGCAAATCCAAAATAGAGGATCAGACCGAGGAGAACTACAAGAAGCTTACGAATCCCAAGTACGAGATCTTTCTGGACGCTGGCAACAAATACCGCTTCCGCTTGAAAGCGATGAACGGAGAGATCGTCGCGGCGTCTCAGGGGTATGCCAGCAAAGAATCCTGTAAAAAGGGAATAGCCAGCATAACAAAGAACGCTGCCGGCGCTCCGGTAGAGAAAGAAGAATGAATACATACAGATCAGCAGGATTGGTCTGCTGATCTTTTTTTAAATCACTTTTCAGTTCCGCAGCAGTCTTTTTGCTCTTCGTGTGTATGCGCGTACATACGCTTGTACGCCCAAGATATGAGCGGCGGTGCTATTATCGAGGTGGCCAGGGTCATCAGCATAATGGTAGTGAACATCTGATTGCTGAACACCCCTACCGTGAGACCTATGCTGGCAACGATAATTCCCACTTCCCCCCTGGGTATCATGCTCACACCTATGAGCACTGAAGAATCCTTTGAAAGTTTTCCCTTTCTCGCGCCGTAGTATCCGCTTATGAACTTCGTTGCTACCGCGACCACTATCAAAGCAACGAGCATCGGCAATATCCCAAGCTCGACCTCATCGAACTTGACCATCATGCCCACATAGATGAAGAAGAACGGAAGCATGAACGACGTCACAGTATTGAAGTTCTCCTCGCATGGTATGGTATCTTTGAACTCGGCAAAAATCATCCCTGCAAGGAACGCGCCGATTATTCCTGCCAGACCTATCGTCGTCGACAGAGCGGACATTCCTAGACATATCAAGACCGCTATCCCGAGTATACTGAGTTCGGAGGCGTGCGACCTTTTCTCATGGAAGTCCGAGATATCGCGGCTTATGGCGATATCTCCGTGCAGATCGGCGTGCTTGTATCTTTCTATCATTCTGTGTCTTCTGCGGTCGGCTATTTTCCTTATCTGCGCAATAAACCCGAACGATAAGATGAGGAACACGCAGACGATGATCGTGTTGACCATTATCGATGTCATGTCGGCATTCGGATCAACGACGCCGCTGATCACTGCAAGCAGAGATAAACAGAGTATGTCGTCGATCACTGCCGCGCCGATGATGATCTTGGCCTCTTTTGTGCCCATGGCATTCATGTTCCTGAGCACTTCGATCGCTATCCCTGTGCTCATAGCGAACATGGCCGTACCTACAAGAAGTGCAAGATTCAAATTGCCCGGGTCATATGCCATCATGAGTGCGAATCCGCCAAGCAAAGGCACTATGATCCCCAGCACCGCAACGTACATGGCGGTCTTGCCGACCTTCATGAGATCGCTGAACTTTGTCTCGAGACCTACCATGAACAGCAGGAATATAACACCTAATTCGCCCATCACATGCAGGAAGTGGGTCTCGTCCTCTTCGAATCCCTTTGGATCAAAGTGCAACAGATTGCCCACTTCCGGAAAGAAAATGATGATATTGATGAAAAGCACGCCCGCGATTATTTCTCCTATCAGCGACGGCATCTTCATCCGTTCAAAAATGCTTCCCAGCACCTTTGCCACAAGCAGCATTATGAACACTTGTATGATGATATATCCTATTGATTCCATTAGTTTAGCCTTACCTTATTGTCCGCGTCAATCTGCCGGCATCGCCTTTTTCCAATTACTGTCATAAGTATTATGGTTCCCTCATTAAGCGCTCATCATACATAACAGGTGGCATACAGATTACATAACAAAAATATATAATATCTTACCTGTGGCCACAACATGCCTGAATGCTTATGTTTGATGTATAAGGAAAAAGAAGTGCGGACGCCGGGATTCGAACCCGAGTTCTAACCTTGGCAAGGTCAAGTGATAACCAACTACACTACGTCCACAGCGTTCACTAGCAACCTACTTTTTACATATAAAGTTAGCGCAGAAAACCTGGATGGACCAAGAGGGAATGCTATGCGGAGTGAACATATCAGAACTGGTCATAGGCATTCACGCATTCAAAATTTTATGCAGAGCGCAATGATGAAGCCGCGGCGGAAGCTATGAAAACATGGGAAACCGATTCCAGTTCCAATGAGGGTAAAAGGAGGGTACCAGCAGTGATGATAAGGAGTGCCGAGGATGGGGTTCGAACCCATGACCTTCGGATTTCCCTGGAAGAGGTCTGTTGACCAGAACCCTATGAGTCCGACGCTCCACCAGGCTGAGCCACCTCGGCATAA
>WQTN01000136.1 GCA_009786295.1 Methanomassiliicoccaceae archaeon | reverse complement strand
AGATCACGCCGACGATCAGCATGTAGATGCAGGACATCATGTCGTGTGTGAGTACTATTTCTTCCGATTTCTGCATGGACAGGGCCAAGAACAGACACATTATGGCGATGCCGACAATAAATGCCAGGATGTTGGTCTTGGAAGGGCTGACCGCAGGTTCGGTGAACTTCCACAACTCAGGAAGCTGTCCCAAGATCATGCCTGTGAACAGCATCATGGAAGCAACCAAGTAGTTCTCTAAGATCCAATCAAGCCCCTTGAAAGAGACCAATATGCCGAAAGCTATCCCAAGTCCGACCATCAAAAGGAACGCAAAGTCTTCTCTTATCTTGTGGTAAATGTCCGCGACGTCCGCTATAAGCCTTTCATAGATGCCGAAACATACGGCCAGGACCGCCCCGCTTACACCCGGGACCGTAGAGACCACTCCGACCAGTGCGCCGATAATGAACTTCTTCAGAGCGGACAGAGGGGACTCCATATGACGGGATATTAATGGTTGTATTAATCATTAAGTGAGCGCGCCCAAAGAAGGCCCTCTTTTGTTGGACGGAAAACCTTCATACATTAACTATTTGATAAGATCCGAGATTTTTGAAGAAGATCGTTTTTCTTTTGATCATTGTAAGCGCGTCAGAGACATCTGTTGCGTCTGCACATTCCGAGATCTCGATGAAGAACACATATTCTCCCTGTCTGTTCTTGGTAGGGCGCGACAGGATCCGGGTCATATTCAGATTCCATATGGCAAAGATACCGAGGACCCTGTAAAGCTCTCCCGGCTCATCTCTTGTCGAGAATACGACCGATGTGTTGCAGCCCTTCTTCGGCGCGGATGTATCATCCTTTGTCAGCAGAACAAATTGGGTTGTGTTGTTCTTATTGTCCTGAACATTCTCCTGAATGATCTTAAGCCCGTAAACATCGGCGGAATTCTTCGGGCCTATAGCTGCGACGGCCTCGCCGTTCTCTGATCTGCGGGCGGCGGTCCTTGCCGCTTCTGCAGTCGAAGCAGCCGCCTCGATGACCGCATCGGGATATTCTCGGTTTATGAATTTTCTGCACTGTGCCAGAGCCTGTGGGTGAGATATGATGTTCGTTATCTTGCGGCCTGCGTTCCTCTCGCTTATCATCAGGTTCTGTACTATCGGCAGCGTAAGCTGCTTTGAAATAAAGAGATCGGAATCAAAGATCAGCGCATCTATCGTTGCGTTCACTCCTCCCTCTATCGAATTCTCTATCGGCAGAACGCCGTAGGCAGCCGCTCCCGTCTCGACAGCCTCAAAGACATCCTCTATCGAGGCAAGGGGGGAAAGCGAAGTCCCTTCGGCATCCATCGTTCTTGTGAAACACCTTGCCGCCTGTTCAGAGAATGTTCCTTCGGGTCCGAGATAGGCTATTTTTATCATCAGTATCTCCGCCCCTTCACTGTTCTGCCTCTAATAAGCATATGCACAAAGCGGTATTGACTCTAGGTTCTTTAAGCATCCGCCGGGACCATATCAAAACGTCAATAGAGAGCAGAGAGTAACGCCCGTGCCCGTATGCATACACACGCATCAATCATAAAAGCGTATACTCATATGGGCATATTCAAACGGGCGTAAAAGTATGCCCGGTCCGAATGCGGACAGGCAGGTAAAAATGCACTATGCGGAATACAAAACGGTACTCTCACCGAAGAACGGTATGAATCTGTACCGCGGCTGCACCCACGGCTGCATATATTGTGACAGCCGCAGCGTCTGTTATCGCATGGACCATGATTTTGAGGACATCGAAGTGAAACAAAACGCGCCTCAGATACTAGAGGAACAGCTGAAGAGAAAAAGAGGCCCCTGTATGATCAGTACAGGAGCAATGTGCGACCCGTATCTCCATCTGGAAGAGGATCTTCAGATGACGAGACAGTGTCTTTCTGTCATTGAGAAGTATGGGTTCGGAGTATCGGTGCTCACGAAGTCCGCCCGCATAATGCGGGACATAGACATACTGAAGGCGATAAACAGGAAGGCGAAGTGCGTGGTGCAGATAACGCTCACAACTTATGACGAGGACCTCTGCAGGAAACTTGAGCCGAACGTATCAACGACATATGAACGCTTCAAGGTACTGGAAGCAATGAACGAGGCGGGGATCCCAACTGTTGTCTGGCTATGTCCCATCCTTCCATTCATAAACGATACGGAAGAGAATCTCAGAGGGCTGCTGGATTACTGCATAAAAGCGAAAGTAAAGGGCATAATCTGTTTTGGTTTCGGAACAACGCTGCGGGAGGGGGACCGGGAGTATTTCTATGCTTCACTGGACAGGCTTTTCCCGGGGATGAAACAGAGATATATCGAACAATTCGGAAATTCTTACGTATGCAACAGCCCAAACAATGTCATGCTGGCGAAGGTCCTCAGAGAGACGTGCGAACAGCATGACATCATGTATAGGGGAGATGAGGTGTTCGGGTATCTTCAGAGATTCGAGACCAAGGCGAGACAGTCTTCACTGTTTGATGCGTATGAGTGACTGGCACAGGCGAATTGTCCGTTCTCTGCTGGTCAGGTGTTGCTATTCACGATCTCTCCTGCGGAACGTCCGACGAACAGTGGTTCTTTGACCGTATTATCTCTTTTCATATTCTCGTATATGCCCGAAACGGCAGACACTCCGCTGGGTTCGAGGTAATAGGCCATCACTTTCCTTGAGGATCCCGGCGTATGGGCAGTGATGAAGCCCACCAATCCCTTATTGGCAAGCTTCTTCAGTTCAAAGCATGCATGAGCACGGGATATTCCCAGAGCGGCGGCCATGCCGTCCTGCGTAGTGTCGAACGGCATGTTGTATACATCAGGAAGTTTACCTGCGTATTTGTTCAGATGTAGGATCATCGCATCCTGTACAGTTATATCTAGCGTCAGCACACCTCCCTCAGTGATGCCTTACCGCTATGACCGCGATCGCTCCGATGAGTACCAGAAGCACTGCGAATGCCGCAGTGTGCGTTCCGTTCCAGCAGGCACTGCTGCTGTCCTCACTGACTTCGCTGTCACCGCTGTTGTCTACATTGCCTCCGCTGCTGACCGCACTGATGACCTCAATGGAGTGGTTGCAGCATATGTCGTACAGAGTGTATTCTCCGGATGCCAATATCTCCTCGGATACCGCTTTGCCGTCTACATATACGGCAACGATATGATGTTTAGGTTTAGCGGAGAACGTGAAGGTTTTGCTCTTTCCGTATTCTACGGCCACTTTCTTATCCGGGCTTATCTCTGAACCGCTGTCTGCTGTGGCGGTGATCAAATACATATGTACAAGTGTCTGGCCTGGTACAGGTGCCGGTTCTGCTTCTGGTTCCGTTTCTGGTTCAGATGCCGATGTGAGCTTGAACTCCGCAGCCACAGATATGTTCCCTGAGACAGGAACGACCGCTGTGCTTATGCTTTCAGACACGCCGTCTATGGCGAATTGCACGATCTCGTATCCGCTTCCTGCGTCCGCCGAGATGGTTACCGTGCCAACAGATATGGGAACGTAGACATACCCGTCTTTGGTCAACTTTCCGTACACAGTGCCGTATCCGGTATCGATGACAGTGACCGTTCCTTCCCCGCTGGCCTGGATGCCAATTGAAACAATATATGCATCGCCAGGATAGTTGATGTCATAATTGTTGTACGCAGGCTGTTTCTGCCCAGCGCAGACCTGTGCATCCAATACCACCGCGCCGATCCCACCGTTATAGTCGATCAGGTCGGACGTGCCATTGCCGTCAATGTCGGCACCTTCTGCGATGTTCGCTGTCCGCAGAGCCGGTGCCATGTTGCCGGAGAAGACCACGCCGCTTGCCACGGTCAGTTTGGCAAAGTTCGCCGCATAGATACCGCCACCCGAGCCTTTTGCATTAGCGCTTCCCGCTGCGTTGTAACTGATCTCTCCGCTGCTGATGGTGGCCACAGAGTTATCATTGTATACGCCGCCGCCCAGCTCAGCTGCGTTGTAACTGATCTCTCCGCCGTTCATGGTGAAGATACCGCCGTTGCGTATGCCGCCGCCGTTACTGGCAGTGTTGCCGCTGATCGTTCCGCCGGTCATGGTGAACGTGCCGTTATTGCGTATGCCGCCGCCGTTATGGGCAGTGTTGCCGTTGATCTCTCCGCCTTTCATGCTGAATTTGTTGCCAATGTTGCTGAACACACCGCCGCCGCCCTCTTTCGCCATGTTGCCGTTGATCATGCCGCCGTTCATTGTAGAGGTGCCGCCGTCGTTATTGTTGTATACCCCTGCGCCGGTGGTCGCCATGTTGCCGCTGATCATACCGCCGTTCATGGTAAAGGTGCTGTTGTTATTGTTGTACACCCCGCCGCCGTTAGCGGCAGTGTTGCCGCCGATCATGCCGCTGTTCATGATCAAGGCGCCTTTGCTCTCATTATACACGCCCCCGCCGCCGGAAAACGGACCGACGCCGTTCGCCGTGTTGCCGATGATCATGCCGCCGTTCATTGTCAGGGTGCCGTAATTGTACACTCCGCCGCCGTCGCTGGCAACATAACAGTTCTGTATCATGCTGCCGTCGTTCATAGTAAGGAAAGCAGAAGCGTTCACAGCTATTCCGCCCGCGGCCCCGTTGCCGTCCAGCGTTATTTTCTCCAGCGTAAGGCTGCCTTTAATGGTGCCGTGCCGTCCGGCCGTTGTTTTTGTAAGACAGAATATGTTATCTTTTGAAGACACAAGCTTTACACTCTTGTCTGCGTTCAGCGTGAAAGCCGAAACGTTAGGATCATCGCTGTTCACAGTTATTGTGAAAGTCATGCCGCCGGTTTTTCCGTTGATGGCATCGACAGCAGCCTTGAGATCGCTGTACGTACCCTCCATATCTCCGGATACTTCGTAGCTTCCGGTCCCCGTTGCAGACGAATCGTCCGACTGCATCGAAAGGAAACACACTGACGCAATTACTACTGCAATTAACGCAAAAGATAAGACTCCGGACCTGACAGAACGGTGTCCCCCTGATACTCTACCCCCTGTTTTAATGCTCATTAATAGCCCCCCTATTTTGCTATTAAATACATAGATTCACATGGTAATATAAATATATTCGTCAGTTACGCACTATTTCTATATTTCTCTGTACATATAAACACAGCATTTTTTATTTTGACCTGTCGGAAAAATGCGATCAATGCTGGATGCAGAGCAGATGCGGTCAATGGGCCGATCGCTGTGAAAAAACGCATAATGTGCGGCACATCGGGCCGAGTTTTATGAGTAAAGTGCAACGGTCATAATCACATTGTTATCTAAAAAAGCATGAGCCGTATGTGCTGAAAGGTGCCTGTACGGTTCTCGGAGGGGAGGGACCACCTCTTCCCACTCGACCAACGAAAACGCACGAAACTCTATAGTTCTATGTTCAACTATTAGAGATTCTTCTGATAGTCACAGAATTATTTATCATAAGGATCATTCTACTCAATGCGACTGATGGGTGGGAAGTCAATGGAATCAGAACAGGTCGAGTGGAAGGAAAGTTGGAGCGACAATTATCTTGAGACGATCTGTGCATTCGCCAACTCGCAGAGCGGCGGCAGACTCGACATAGGCAAGAACGACAAGGGCGAGACCGTCGGGGTACGCAATGCTAAGAAACTGCTTGAAGAGATACCTAACGCTGTCAAGAATCTGATGAATTTTCATCCGACCGTTGAGGCCGTCACAGAGGGAGGAAAGACCTACATTGTCATTACGATCAAGCCTCAGGAAGAGGCGGTCGATCTGAGAGGCGCATATTATAAACGATCGGGAAGCACCACAGTCAAAGTCACGGGCAGGGATCTCAAACCATTCATAATGGAAAGAGAAGGATTGGTATGGACCAATCTCATAGCCGATAATGTTGGGCTGAAGAACATCTCTTCCGAAGCGGTAAGTTCTTTTGTCAAGCTGGGACAGAAAGAGGGGCGCATAAGTTCCTCTGTCGACCCAGATGATAAAGAAGGTGTTCTCAGGCGGTACGAACTCATGACAGATTCGGGCATCACAAATGCGGCCGCCCTGCTCTTCTCCGACCGTCCGACCGGCGTATCGCAAGCTGCGGTCACAAAGATCGGACTCTTTGCGGAGGAGGGAGGAAGGCTCCTGATGGAGGACATCATAGACGGGCCGGTGATCCTCCAACCGGAAGAAACACTGAAACGTCTGCTTGACAAATACACACAGCCGAGATTCAGATTGAAGAATCATTTAGAGAGAGTGTATGTCTACAGGTATCCTCCGGCCGCATTGCGCGAGGCAATTTTGAACGCAGTGATACACAGGCAGTATATGAGCGTCCAGCATACCACGATATCCGTGTTCCCGGACTCAGTGGAGATACACAATCCAGGAAAGCTTCCTGACGGATGGACCGCGGAAGACCTTTTTGCAAAACACAAGTCGGAACCTGCGAATCCTTTGATCGCACAGGCGTTCCACGACACAGGGCAGATCGAAAGATGGGGCGTGGGCGTCTCGCTTATCAAAAATGAATGTGAAAAAGCAGGCATACCGCAGCCTGTTTACGAAATCGGCAAAAATGGAATAAGTGTAATATTCAGGTCAGGGCCCTGGTCGGACACGGGCGAAGAGGTTACAGAGCCAACCATCGCTAAAAAACTCACACCTTTGGAGTATGAGATCTATAAAGCGATAGCTGAAGGCAGATACACCACTGCAGAAGACATGGCAGCATCATCCAGATCATCTGTAAGAACAGTCAAGAGTGCTCTCTACAAGCTCAGGGATGCCGACCTCATTCAGAGAGTGGGTAGCGATAAGAAGGGAACATGGGAACTTGTTCAAAGACCTGCTGACCGTTCGGGTAAGTGAAGATCGTTCTTGGTTGCACGGTAAATTGCACGGTAAATTGCACGGTAAATAAAAATTTGACACCTCGAATGATGCCAAAAATGACAATAAAATTCTATCATGCCATCAGGGTATGTAAAAAGAAGCGGAATCTATGTAAATATTGTTGACATTTAGTGACTGGGACGGCACAGCGGAGGAAAAATAATGCCGAGAATATATGATAATATTGACTTTAGATTTGAACATGGCATTTTGGAACATCTCTATGTTGCAAACCGGGTCGATTATTGTGTTGGATATTTTAACCTGCGCGGGTGGCGGCTTTCAGGAAATCATACCTCCATTGACCCCGGCCTGAGTTTGAATAATCTTCTGAAGTTATGAGCTATCGATCTTAACAGCACCTCCACGTTGGACGTCAGCTTGGTACGGCTTAGCGCAATGTGAGCGCAATGTTAAAACCCCTATTGCTACCGACCTCGATTATTTACATTATCGGAAATGACACAACTGTGTTCAGTAATTGCTGACCTCATTTCCTTTTTGGGAAGTATGAGGGCAGCACTTACCGAACACAGTTTTACAGGGATAGAATATTTATATGGAGTTGGATGTATATTCCAACTGAATAGTATGAACACAAAACAATTGGTAGTAATTTCGGTTGTTGTACTAGTGATAGTAGCTGGAGTCGGTGTGTTTTTTTTGCTTGGCGACGGCAACGATCATTACAGATCCAAAGACACGACAGGGCGTTTGATGATTCATGGAAATGCTAATAATGATGATTATCTCGACAAAGAGGATATCGACACACTTCAGTCGATAATCGATGAAGGTTTTTGGGGCAAGGAGAAATATCCCTTTGCCGACGCTAATCAGGACGGCGTTATTGACCAAAAAGACATCGATATGGTAAGAAAGATGATCAACCATGAGTCGATGACAGTCTTCTTTAACGACGGGTCTGGCAATTTGCAAAGCATAAAATATCCCATAGGGAACGTTGTCGCTTATGGAGTTGTGGACGTATATATTGCTCTTCTCTGTATCGGAGGGATCGACCGTGTTGTTGGTGTTGCACCGACATATAGCAATGATCCTGTACTCTTTGGAGAAATGGCATACAAACCTAAAATCAGTTCGGCTGCAACAACGATCCAGATTGAATTGTTCTCCGAATTAACAAAAAGTGTAAAGGTTGATGCCATTATCTCCAGCGGGCATGATAGTGTTGTTAATCCGCAATTCAGTGAAGCAGGGTATCAGATACTTGGCTTCGGTCTTGGAATGTCCGACGGGCGCATCTATTCCTGCGGGTTGCTGACATTGGGTTACCTAATGAACTTGGAGGAACCTTCCCAGAAGTTCGTAAGATTTGCAGATAGTATACTAGATACCATCGAAGAAAAAACAGGCAGCCTGAGCGATTCCGAACGTGTAACGATCTTGGCAGCACTCAACGGAGGCGGCCTCAATGTGTCCGGCCCCGGGCATGTAGATAGCAATGTCGCTGTTGGTGCAGGGGGTAAGAACTTAGCGGATTGGGGCGCATTCGTCAAACCCTTCATTAAAGGTGATGAATGGATCTATAACTACAATCCTCAAGTCATAACGGTACGCCAGGCCCTTGGTTATGGGGAACTAAATATGCAAACAATATGGGACAATAACTGCAAACCGTTCTCCGGTATGAATGCGTACGGTGAAGGAAAAGTATACTACATCAATGGAACAATGCCCACATGCATCAGAATGGCCTATATGGCCACTGCATATTATCCAGATCTTTTCGATGCCGATTATGGCGTGAAGTGTCATCAGCAGTTCATAGATGACTTCGTCCCCCATCTCAGCGGAAAGTTCGATGTGACAAAAGATGGAGTATTTTTCATCACTTCAGACATGGTAAACACATGAAAATGATTTTTGAAAACCCTGGTGCGGCTTCATTAGAGGTCACACCAACATTTTTACTTTCGGCATTGAAAAACAGCGTTCTTAAGGAAATAAATAGAATGGAATAAAACAGGAGGATGATTGATTGCTACTTAATATCGACGATCTGGATTTCAGTTACGATAAAAAACTGGATGTCTTGAATAACATATCCATAAACTTTGATGAGCCGCAATTGGTATCAATAATAGGGCCTAACGGTGTTGGAAAATCGACCCTGATCCACTGTATCAACAGGATATTAGTTCCAACGGGAGGTGTTGTCAAAGTAGATGATCTGGATGTTCAAGAATATAATCTTAAAAAATTGGCCAGGTCTGTGGCATATGTGCCATACACAACAGGGGATGCCTTTCCGCTCACAGTAATAGACGCGGTTCTTATCGGAAGATTCCCAATAAACGACCGCCGCCCCAAGGATGAGGATTTTGAGAAAGTCTATCAATCACTGGAAGCACTGGGCATCACGGACCTTGCCTTGCGCCCCTTCAACGAACTGTCTGCAGGACAAAAACAAAAAGTCGCCTTGGCTAGGGGATTGGTAAGGGAACCCAAGATCCTGCTGTTAGATGAACCCACAGCCAATCTTGATATAAGATATCAAATGGAAGTAGTACGCTTATTGCACGACCTCGCTCACGAATGGCATATGCTTGTCATAATGATCAGCCACGATCTCAACATAGCAGCAAAATTTTCAGATATGGTGATTCTGTTGAACAATAAACAAATCTTCGTTGTTGGAACGCCAGAGGAAGTTCTTACAGAAGAGAACATCTATGATGTTTATGGGGTGAGTTCAAAGGTCATTACAGATGAGGGTAAGCCACACGTTATGCTACGCGCGTACTCTGAGGGCAATAAAACAAATATGGTATCAACTGGGCGTGTGTGACCTTGTTCCAAGTAGCAATATATGGCAAAGGCGGTATTGGAAAGTCAACTATTTCATCCAATATCTCTTACATACTGTCTTCCGAAGGAAGCAGAGTCCTGCATATAGGATGTGATCCTAAACACGACTCAACGAGATTATTACTCGGCGGCAAGATTCAGCAGCCGATACTATCGTATATGCAAACCGTTCCCGAAAAAGAACGCAGTTTGGAAGATATAGTACAAAAAGGTTCGGGCGGAGTCCTTTGCGCCGAAGCGGGCGGTCCGGAACCTGGATTGGGCTGTGCAGGCAGAGGCGTACTCTCCGCCTTCACTGAATTACACAATCTCGGCGTAGATGAGATGCCTATCGATATCAGGATATTCGACGTACTTGGAGATGTTGTCTGTGGAGGATTCGCAGTACCATTGAGAGAAGGATACGCGGATGCAGTGATAATCGTGACTTCCGGCGAATTCATGTCACTCTATGCGGCAAACAATATTATGAAAGGATTGCTGAATTTCGATACCGGGAAACCCCGTTTGCTCGGAATGATACTTAATTCTCGCGGATTACCTAACGAGGATGAACGCGTTCGCCGGTTTGCAGAAGCTACCGGATGTAATATAATATCTACAATCCCGAGAGATAATCTGTTCGCCGAAGCGGAATCAAGGTGTCGTACCCTCAGCGAGCTGTATCCGGAATCAGAAATCGCAAAATCACTCAGACAGGTCTCGATGGTTCTGAAAGAGGCAAGCGTTTCCGGTGAGATAATGACGTATCCTCATCCGCTTACTGAAGAACAGCTTGAAGATCTGGCATCAAACCGAACTATAAAGAAGGTGTCCGAACCCTTTCAGTCAGAGGCCTGCGTAAAACCATTCCGGGAAACAGGTATGTTGAGGACCTGTGCCGCACGCAGTGCATTTATTACAGTATCCACGGTGAAAGATGCTGCCGTGATAATACACGGCCCATCAAGCTGCGGGTATATATTCGAGTCGGGGAGGATACATTATTGCGTCCGCGAGGCCACTCACTCCGATCCCCAGAACAATGTATTCGTAACGGGAATGACAGACATAACATCAATATTCGGAGGGCAGGAAATGCTTCGTAAGGCGATACGTGAAGCGTCTGAGAGAGGCTGCAGATGTATTTTCATTGTTACCACATGTGTCCCGGCCATAATAGGGGATGATATCAATACAATTATCAAAGAATTTGGTCAGATTAATCCGGAACTTATCATCATTCCTGTTGATGCGCAGGGAAATATCACCGGCGACGACGGTATCGGTCAGATCATTGCGACAGCATCAATTGCAAAATTAATTGATGAGAATATAAAGCCCGAGCCAAATGTAGTAAATATTGTATGTGGAAACATGTATGATATCCCTTCTGCAAGAAACAGTAAGACCATTGAACGCTTGTTGGATATTTTTGACCTTGAGCTGAATTGCAAATTATCAATAAAAAGCACAGTATCTCAAGTTAATCAATTCGGGCGTGCTGATTTAGTGTTTCTGACATCCTTCTTTCCGGGCGCCGAGAAGAAGATAGACATCCTCGAGAAAACCCTTGGACGTCATCTTAACGTCTTGACCCTGCCTATCGGTTTTATTCAATACAAACGTTGGTTACGTGATGTAGGAGAGATAACCGACCATAAGGATCGCGCCGAGGCCGAAATAAAAAACGTTGAAACAGAATATAACGACTATATCGCCGGACATAGATTGGATGGGAAGACTGTCATCTTCACATCTGTAACAGGCAATGATATGGATTGGGCGATAGACCTTCTTCAAGATATGGGTATGAGGATATTGCGCGTAGGATACGGCAGCCAGGCCGGAAAAACCGATTTTGAACTAAGGACATCTTATCCGGAGATCTCTGTTAAAGGCTATACGGCGCAAGATATAATCAGGGACATCAATGAATTTCATCCAGACTTGCTGGTCGGAGACCTAGGTAAAAATGCCGATCTGGGTTGCCGTTTCATCCGCTTGTTCCGTAAAGGTTACGCCATGGATGATGTATATTTTTTTGCGGAAAAAGTGTGGAACCTGTTTCGTCTACCTGCCGCAGGTAATGAAGGATGGAGGGATGGGGGATCGTGAGGATATTACCGGATGGTCTTACCGGAGCCTTAATGGCCGCAGAGGGCATCAAAGATGCCCGCGCCATATTACACGGACCAGGAGGGTGTCGTTTGTTCTTCATGCACTGTTCCGTATCCGCATTTCCCCGTATGGGATCCTCTGGGACTGCGGAATATAACATACCCTTCTTCTTTGGACAGTCGCGCATTCCCTCTTCATATCTCGATGAGCAGGATTATATCAACGGTGCCTACGGAAAAATAACAGAAGTATTGCCTGTTGTATCTTCGAAAGGTGCAGAACTTTTTGTCATTGTCAATTCTCCCGGGGCAGCTTTGATAGGGGACAATCACCCAAAGGCGATCCGCAGCTGTGGTCTGGAAAATAAAGCGATGTTCGTGGACGAATCATTGATCTCTATTCCATTTACAGCTGGCTATGATCATATGCTTACGTCGATAATGGCATACCTGCATCCGCCGAAAAAACTGAAAATCCCAAAGACGGTGAATCTTATTGGGCTGTCAATAATGGATAAGGACTGGATGTCAGCCAAATCGGGATTGACAGAATTACTGGAAGCCATGGGGTTACAAGTCACGTCGTGTCCCGGAGCCGGGTGCACAATACAAGAATTGCATGATTCTGTTTCTGCCGAATTGAATGTTGTAGTTTGCCCGGAAATGTGCAGTAAACTGGTTCAGTTCTACAAAAATAACTATGGTATTCCATTCTGTAAAGGCCCAATGGGCGCACCGATCGGATTCGCTCCGATAAAGAAATGGCTGACCACTGTGGCAGAAATGACCAATGCGGATCCGCAGCCTGCGTTAGAAATCGTCAGGAGCCACGAGGGTCGAGTTTTTAATAAATTCATTGGGTTTCCCAATGAGTCCAGCCGTTTACGTGGAATGACGATGTCAGTCGCTGCTCCAGCTTCGGTCGCACGCGCTTTAACGGAGTGGTTGTATGATTACATCGGGTTTATTCCCATTACAGTATTGGCGGATCCTGGAAGCGATCCTTCGGAGTCCGAGTTATTACGTATTTTCTTATCAGACCACGGTCTGACAGATAGCTGGAACAAAGAACTTTCAGCGCAGGCAGAGGTAACTTTTTGTGATCATAATACTGCGGAAATCCTTTCAGTAAAAAGATCATCCGGTATTACTTTGGATATAGGTGCGGGGTCCAATTCTCAAACGGGCATACTCCCCCGTCCGATATACGGACCAATGGGTGCATTGCATATCTTGGATGAAATAATATGTAACCTGAGGAGGTCTGAATCGAATTGAGTGCCCCTGATACAGAATCGGGCGCTATGCAGATCAAAACAGATTATCGACGTTACATATTTCGTAAAATCGCTTTCATCACCGCGTGTGTAGTTGTAGTAGTGATACTGTCCGTGTTATCCTGTGCCGCCGGCGATAGAGAAATTCCTTTCTGGCATGTGTTCGAAATAATATGGAATAACATCAACGGCATTACCTATGAGATCGGAACCAATGCGTGGTGGGACGATTATATCGTGTGCAGCATCCGCTTGCCACGTATCGTTATAGGAATAATAGCGGGCGCATCGCTTGCTCTAGGCGGCATAACAATGCAGAGTTTACTTAAAAATCCGCTTGCAGATCCATATATTACGGGCATATCTTCGGGAGCATGTTTCGGCGCTGTTGCCGCCATTGTAATGGGAATGACATTCTCCGCCATTGCCAGTGATGCAGGCATTATGGCCAATGCGTTCATAGGCAGTTTGGTACCCGCGTTGATGATCATACTTATATCTCGCAGAGTGAGGTCTTCTCCTGCGACAATGGTGCTTGCTGGAACGGCCATATCATATTTTTTCAACGCTCTCACGACATTGATAATGGTAAGTGCGGATGAGAATAAACTCGCAACCGCATACCGATGGCAGATCGGAACGCTTGAAAATGCGGTTTGGGATCAAATACCATTAATGCTTGTGATAACTGTCGCAGGCATGGTTTTATTATTGTTAGTATCCAGTAGGCTCAATGTATTGAGTCTGGGCGATGACAATGCCACCAGTCTCGGGCTGAATGTAACACGTTTCAGAACGTTCTCCCTCATACTTTTGTCTGTCATGACAGCAGCGATCATATCCTATACGGGCATCATAGGCTTCGTCGGATTGATAGCCCCGCACATGGTCCGTATGATTATTGGATCAGACAATCGCTATCTGATTCCCGCATCCATGGCCTTCGGCGCCGCATTAATAGTCGGAACAGACATTATTGCCAGGATAATTGTCTCGGGCGGCATCCCTGTAGGGGTCATTTTATCCTTCCTCGGGGGGCCTATGCTCCTTTATCTAATTTTACGCCAGAAAAAAAGTTACGGGGAGGTACAGTCGTGATATCTCCGAAATATGCTTCGTTGCATCGTGCTTACGAGACAATGATCTCAAAAAAAGTGTTATTTATCGTATTCTGCGTGACCATAGCAATCCTGATGATGGTTCTTTCGGTTTCCATCGGGAGTTACAAGATAAGCTTCATTGATTCATTCAAAGTGATCATAGATCATATGCTGGGCAACCCGGTTGACCGTCAAGATCTTCATGTGATATGGAACCTTCGTATGCCCCGTGCAATAATGGCTGTGTTTGCAGGCGCGGGTTTGGCCACTGGAGGCGCAGTAATGCAGAGCATGATGCGTAATCCGCTGGCAGATCCATATATCATGGGTATCTCTTCAGGAGCTTCATTGGGTGCGACCATCTCCATTATATTGGGAATATCTCTTATCCCTGGCTTCACTGGAGATCTGTCGATAATTCTCAACGCTTTTCTTCTGTCTATGATACCGGTTGCTGTGATAGTTCTATTCACAAAACATAGGTCATTGAGTCCAATAATGATGATTCTCATCGGATTATCGATCATGTTCATATTCGGTGCAACAACGACACTGTTGAAACTGCTGGCTAATCCGGGGCAATTGGCCGAAGCATACATGTGGGGGATCGGAACCCTGGGCCGCGCCACATGGGAGAACATAATTCCTGTCGCTGTTTTGACAAGCATTTGTATGGTACTCCTTTTCCGCTTCTCGAACAGTTTGAATATATTAGCCATGGGAGACCGCAACGCAGTCAGTTCAGGGGTTGACCCTAAACGCAAAAGGATGTATTATCTGATAATTGTATCACTTATGACGGCAACGATAGTCTCTTTCACAGGGCCAATAGGATTCGTTGGATTGGTCTGCCCCAATATCGTTCGACAGTTCATCGGATCCGATAATCGTTTTCTTATCCCATGTTCAGCCGCATTCGGCTCATTGTTCCTGATATGTGCGGACTCTGTATCCAAAACGGTATCTGTAGTAAACATGCCTGTAGGCGTTGTCATGGCATTAGTGGGAGGCCCGTTGTTCGTATCGATCTTGTTGCGTATGAATAAAAATAGTTGGGCCTGATTTACTGTGTCGTATAATTCATTTTGATCATTTAGTGCATATTTTGAGCGTTGTTCGATGCGGGGCTTCGCTGTGCGGTCGTCCGTTTTTGGGTCTTTGCAGAAGGGTAGAGAAAAGGAGTCCACCCATTTCGTTCAAGGAATGGTGGGCACAGCCACCGAACCTCTTCAGAAAGCTTGATGGTGGCCGATACAATAACGAGATGCACATTGGGATTGGGGTAAGTAGAACGACTACCTTGTGAAAAGAGGCGAGGTCCCTGTCGGACATCGTGGAAGGGTTTCCAAGAAGGAGGCATATGGTCTTTATCTCGTTTACCGTTAGCTTCAGTTCGCTACACTTTGTGTCATCGAGGGCCCCGTTGGCCAGAAATATCTGGATATGAGCCTTAACATTGAGGCGGTGTCGGTACTCATGGGGCATGAATCAACTAAAGACTGCCGAAGGCTACTGCTGCAGGAAGTCGCGGCGAATATGATCAAAGAAGCGAGAGAGACATGGTAAATCGCGCAGGTTGCACAAATCCGGACATCTGGCCATGATTATGAGAGTGCAACCGCCGGGATTTGAACCCGGGTAGCAAGCTTGGAAGGCTTGAATCCTAACCAACTAGATTACAGTTGCAGCGAACCTCCCCTATTTTGTAATTGTATATAATTGTGATGTTAGCGGAAAAATACTCTGGATTCTGTCAAAAACAGACTTAGTTTTATCTATTCTCTTAAAGATACTTGTACGTGATGCACGAACCGGTATTCCAAGACAGTTTCGAGGTCAACGTCTGGAAAAGGCTGACGTCTGAAAAGGACAGTGCATTGAAGAAAAATGAGATTTACCTTAACATCGCAGGCAGCGTGATGAAACGCGAAGGCCTGACCAACTCTGCGATACTTTCGCTGCTGATCGAAGGGCTGCAGGAGACGCAAACCAGCGGGATGCGGCCTCTTATTGATCAGATCGTTTCCAAAAGCAGGCCGAATGACTGTATGCCGGCGCTCACGGCGGCCATGGGATACGCCCGCATGGGCTTATGGGATAAGGCAGAAGAGATGGCAGATTCGGTGAAACGAGCTCAGAACATACCGATGCTCGGCTGTGTGAGGGCAAAGATCGCACTGGGGATGGGGGACACCCCGAAAGCGAAGAAAGAGCTTATGAAAGCGAGATGCAGCGATCCCACGTTTCCGATGTTCTATGAGCTCATCCAAAGGATAGAACCGGCGGAAGGCTGGATGTACAGGCAGAACATCGAACTGCTTGCCGTCGGGAGAGAGCAGATACCATTCGGTGACAACACAGACGGCGGGTTCGTACGAAGGCTGTATGAGATATACCGGGATTGGTACGGCGGCAGAAGGGACGACGCGACGAAAGCGATGATAGAATCCGAGGAACACAGGAACAAGAACCCAGAGTATGTGCTGGCATCCGCAAGGATGTCGATGGATGAAAGGGACTGGCACTCTGCACAGATGATGTATTCGGCGCTTCTCACAAAAAGCGCGAACTGCATCTATATCATATGCGAAGCGGCCAAAGCATTCTACTCCGGAAGGAATTACGAGAAGGCATTATCCCTTTACAGGGACGCGGAGGCGTTGGACCCCGTCTCGCCCATTGTCATGACCGGCCTGATCAAAACATATTCGGCGCTCGGAATGAAGGCCGAGGCATCTCAATGCGTGAAGGAATATCTTGACAGCGAGAATGCGGACCTGAGGGCGTACGTATCGGGAGCGAAGGTGCTGCTTTCAAACTCATACTATTCGGATGCCGAGTCGGTCGTGGACAAAGTGCTCCTTTCGCATCCCGCTGATCCTAACGCTTTTATTCTTAAATCAGAAATCGAATATGAAAAAGGGAACATCAATTCTTCGCTCCGGATCATAATGAACGGCATAGAAATGAACCCTGACAACGCCGACGTTAAGCTTCAAAAAGCGAAGATACTGTTCAGGACAGGCAGGACGGACAAGGCCGTCATAGATCTGGAAAAGGCGGAGAAAGCAGACCCCAATAACATAGGGGTCCTGCTTCTGATGAAGGACATCGCCGTGTCCAAGAACAACAACGAGGATGCCCTGAAGCTAAGCAACAGGATCCTTGAACTCGACCCGGGCAACATAGAGGCGATGAACACCCTGTCCAAGGCGAGCCTCTCCGTGAGGCGGTCTGAGGAAACATATGCGTCATACAAGGACATGATGGTCGCCGACAACAGAGCGGAGAATTTCATCAACATCCTTTCATCAATGATCCTCGAAGGCAAATACCGCGAGGCCATACAGATGTTCACCGAGAAAGAAAGGGAGTTCGGCAAGAGCCCTGTGGTAAAGCGTCTGAAAGGGAATGCGGAATATGCCATGGGCAACTACAAGGCCGCATCGGTCACATATGCGTCAGCTTCTATTGACGATCCGAAAAATCCGATGATCTGGCACTCTAAAGGAATGGCCGACGAAGCGATGGGAAATCTTGAGGGTGCGGAAGAGGCATATAACAGAGCGATTCTCCTGAACATGAATGAGCCGGAATACTGGGTATCCCGATCATCGGTGCTTGAGAAGAAGAAGGATCTGGCCGGTGCAGTGGAGGCTCTCAACAGGGTCATAGAACTGAGGCCGGATGACATATACGCGCTTGTGAAGAAAGGAATGATCTTCGCGGAACTCGGAAGGTGCGAGGAAGCATCTTACTTCCTGGACCTTGCGATGATAACCGAACCCGAAAACATTGATATGATGAGGATCAGGCGCGATATAAGAGCGGCGGCCGGCGACCTCAAAGGCGCAGAGGAGGCTGCAATGAAAATAATCAGCATTGATCCGACCGATGAGGAAGGGGCGGAGGCTGCCGTCAGGATACTGATGCTCGAAGGAAAAGAGGAGGACGCCGCAAAGATCATAGACACCGCATTGCGGCAGAAACCGAACTCTATGCGGCTTCTGATGATCAAAAAGGATTTCTATTCTTCCAGAGGGAATCACAGAGCAGTGATCGACGCCTGCACCCGCATCCTTGCGATACAGCCTGACAACAGCGTTGTCATCAACGACCTTGCCGAGGCATATGCGGCGGTAGGCGATGTGAATTCAGCGAACAGGCTGTATTCGGAGCTGGGGATCGGCAAAGATACAGACTACCAAAGATACCATGATGCACCTAAAACACAGAAACAAAAGGTGCCAGATGCGGTAAAGAGATATGCGGAAAGGATCCTCAGGCGCGCATACATCTCAAAGCTCGCCCCAAGCGATCCGGACATCATCACCGTGCTTGATCTTGATGAATCCACCACAAAGGCGATAATGAATTATCTGTCCGACATCTCTGAGTATGGAGATATCACTCCAGGGACCCTGGAGTTCGAAAGGATGGAAAAGTTATCTCTGAACGCAGTGATGAAAGGGAACTGCGCAGGGATGGAAAAGGACAAGCTCATATCAATACCCTGCGCATATGTCGCCGGCGGTGCAAAGGATGCGGATGAGGCTAAACTTCTTGTAGCATATGTTTACAAAGTGCTGACCTCCAGAAAGTCAACCAAAGCGCTTAATCCGGAACTGAGAAAGATTGCGGATGAGACCCAGAAAGGTACGAACATAGAAGAAATAATGAAAAAATCCAAGATCGGAGTATATCAGGCGAAGATGGTCAAAGACAATATCTGATCAATATTTTTCCATGTCCGATTTCATGTACTCTCTGAGAAGGCATGTCGCGTAGTTGCCTTTCGGAAGGGAGAAGCTCATCTCGTATCCCTCCCCGGCCATCTTATGCGAAAGGTCGGACACCGGGCACAGGATCTCCCTCCTGCTTCCTTTGGAACTGCAGTACGGAAGGTCTGGAACAATGAAGTCCTTGTTGGAAATTTTCTCATCGCCGATGACAGATTTCTCTATTTCCCCCATCTCTCCCCCGGATACCTCGCTTTCCGAACCGAATAAGGGTATTGTAACGAAAGCTCTGCCGGACCTTACCTGTCGTGCCACAAGGTCTATGTTGCCGGCCGTTGTCGCAATAGGATTCTCATGCTGAGGTATCCTGTTGGCATCCATTGGTATGACGATGTCCCCTATGACCGGTCTGTTCAGAGGAAGACCTCTGCTCATGCGTCCGCTCAGCATCCTGTTGAAAAGATAGGATTGGTAGGCGTGCACGAACATCATCTGGAGATTCTTCGGAAGTTTCCCGATAGCGCCTTTCCAGTCATCGGGAGAAGAGACAATGTGCTCAACCATGATCTTCTCGAAGGACAGCGAATCGGGCATCTCTTTCAAAAGAGACGACCAGTCGCTTTTTTCCGAGAGTGCTTTTCTTACATCCGCAGAGACCTCATCCTCGAAAAGCGACGGGTCCGACACATAGCACCTTACCGCACCCTCGAGATCCCCTCTCACAATGAGTTCGCCGACCTTGTGCGTTATCGGCCTTACG
>WQTN01000135.1 GCA_009786295.1 Methanomassiliicoccaceae archaeon | reverse complement strand
ACCGCTGCTCCGTCGGACGGCTCACTCAATCGAATGTCCGTCTAACGGAACATTCGTAGCATCGAACGTCAGAATCCAAGAGTTCACGCCTTCTGGCGGAGATCTTGGTTCTCCATCATTGCAACCCTTCTCAGGTCGCGTATTCCCCGTACTTCGGTGGAATATTTAAGCTTTTTTACCCAGGAAGGTTGTCTTCCCAGACAACAGGATTCAGTGTCAAAAATCACCCGGTGACGGGTGCAATGGTTGAATCTTGCAGACCCTCTCATACATGAATCCTATTTAAACATTTACACCGGACGCTTATTTGAATCCTATCGCACACAGTAAATATCAGCTTGCTTATGGACATGCATGGATCCTTTGACAAGAGATCTCGCACTTAATATGCCGCTCACGCTGGGCGCAGCGCTCTCCGGCATAGCGACTCCGGAAAGCCTGAGGGGCGGCCCCGCGGTAGCAGACCTTGATTATGCCTTGCCTGGCGCCAAATCCGTGATCGTCTTCGGCGTTCCGTTCGACGACAGCCTCATTGAACCATATCTGGAGAAAAAGAGCCACGACCTTAATACAAACAAGATAAGGACCACCACCTTCTCTGGGGGCATAGCCTTCGAGATCTCGACCGTCCTTACATCTCTTGGGTACAAGACATGCCCCATCGCCCCGAATTTCGCATTCAGGACAGATTCGCCAAACGGAATATTCGATAGAGTGCCTCCGGCATCGCTGAAATTGATCGCCGTCTCATGCGGATTGGGCCACATAGGACAGTCCGGCCTACTGATCACAAAGAGATACGGCTCGGCACTGTCCCTCGGCGGCGTTATAACCGATGCTGTTCTAGAACCGACCGAGCCTCTTCCCGAATCGGAGAACTACTGCGACAGATGCATGGCGTGCAAGGCCGCCTGCGTGGCCGATTTCATCAACAAAGAAAAGGTCAGCATCGATATGGGTGGACGTTCCGTCAGGGTGGGCAACTGCAGGCTGGCGGCAAGATGCGCGTATCCGTGCGGCGGCATAACAGGCCTCCATCCGTCCGGAAAGTGGTCCACGTGGTCTCCGGGAAGGTTCCCGCTCCCCGAAGAGGATGAGGAATACCGCACAATATCAAGACAATATGTAAGACAATATCTTGAAAGGAAAAGAAGCGGCGCGATATGCTACAATCCTCTGCTCGCCGGCACCTATGAGATGCAATATACATGTTCTAATTGCCAGTTCGTGTGCCATCCGGATCCGGCGGTCCGGAGGAGAAGGCTTGCCCTCCTCAGGAACGGCGGCGTGGTCATCGAGGATCGGGACGGGCAGAAGAAAGCAGTTTCTCCGGAAGAAGCTGAGAAGTATGTTTCTGACCTTCCGGCCGAACGCAGAAGGCTGTACTCGAATCTGTGAACGGGGAATCGCTTTCCACATCACATACTTGACATTAGAAAGACGGAAGCCATAAGGTGTAAATATGCCTGAGTAACCGCTTTCCAAGTCATTCACGAACCATTTGGTTCGCGATAAAACATGACGAACTATTTAGTTCATGGTGAAAAGTAACGAACCATTTGGTTCGCGTATCGCTGGAGTACAATAGGATTACCCACAGCCGCCGCTTTCCAGAGTTTTTGAGAGTTCATTGTCAAAACATTCATTGTCAAACAATAGGAAAGCTTAATACAGATACTTGTCTTCGGCAGTGATAAGTGGAGGTGGCCCAGCCTGGCAAGGCGATAGATTGCTAATCTATTGTCCGAAAGGACCCGGGGGTTCGAATCCCCCCCTTCACGCTCATACTCCTTTTTTCAAGTAAACGCGATCGGCAACCTGAAGATTCTAAAAGATCTCTTGAACACATCCCTAATATTGATTATATATTGTTTAAACACAATATGGGCATCCAATGGCCAAAGGAACCATGGGCATAATCGGCTGTCCTATCCTTGAGGACGAGATCATCTATTCCATATGCAAAGATAAAGACGAGAAGAAAGTATATCTTGTAGATACACCGCCCGCCCATACGCTGAAGAATAAACTGGTGCGGAAAGGCATCCCTTTCACCATCATTGATGAATGGGAATTCAAAAACGGTTATGCTGAGATCGACAGGGAGAACGGGTTCAATGTCATCATTATAATGAACAAGCTCGGCCTCCATTCACAGCCCAATGACCTCCGCTGCACGATAGAGGATCAGCTGAGATTCCTTCATAGCCGTTTCGACTCGATCGCCCTATACTATGGGATGTGCGGCAATGCCGGATGGGATGTCTCCAAGTGGGCTTCCGGTACCATCGGCATCCCTGTCTTCGTCTTCCGCGACAAGAACGAGGAAGTATGCGACGACTGCATAGGCGTTGCTGTGGGAGGGCATCAGAGATACTGCGATTTCGTAAGGAAATACACAGGGATGTTCTTCGTCACTCCGGCTATAGCGGAGAACTGGGACGATTTCATTGGGGAATTGGATTTCACCAAAGGTTTTGAGATAATGAACATCCACACCATCAAGGAAGTATTCCAGCTGTACGGGTACAAGAATGCCGTGAAGATCGACACCGGCATCGGCATAGGCGGAGAAGAGTTCGAAGAGGGTTGCAGAGGATTCGCAAAAATCACGGGACTTGAGTTCATAACAGCCGCGCCCGGATCAGTTGATCTGTATCCTGCAGAAAGGCTTTACAGGGATGCAAAAAAGGCATTGATGTCCTGACGGCCTGAATAATTATTGTGGTAATCAAGGTTAAAGAATGCAAATTACGTAGTCTAGGTTACGGTAATTTAGATTACGCTAACCTTATGAAACTTTAATGTATCATTTATGCTATTAAAAATCCATGAAGTTCCTTGTCGTCTCAGATATTCATGGCAATACAGCGGTGACGGACTGGATCAACCCCGTGGCTGAAAAGGAGGATGTGGACTGTGTGCTGGCGCTCGGTGACATCACCGACTTCGGCCCAAATGAGGTCGCTGAGAAGATACTCGGTTCCATCAAAAGGGTTGTCTACGCCATACCCGGGAACTGCGATCCTATCTCCCTTCCGGGAGCGATATCCAATGTTGCAATAAACATGCATGGAAAATCAACCGAGTTGGGCGGGTTCCATGTCGCGGGACTCGGTGGTTCGAACCCGACCATTTTCAACACCCCGTTCGAACTGGACGAGGAAACGATATACAAAAAACTCAAGCCGATCTCCAAGGAAAAGATGATCCTGATGGTCCATGCCCCGCCTTACGGGATCAACGACATGATACCTTCAGGATTGAACGTAGGCAGCGAATCCGTCCTGAAGATAGTGAAGGAGTTCAGACCAATACTTGTCCTGAGCGGCCACATACACGAGGATTACGGTATCAGGCACATCAACGGAACGACGTTCGTCAATCCGGGGCCGGCAAAGGACGGCATGTATGCAGTGGTCGAAGTGGATGAGGGTGCGGTAAGCGCAAGGCAGTTCTCCTCATCGGACTGATCTTTTCCGACGCCTCAGACATCCCATACGATGTTCATGGTCCTTAGTATCATGTAGACCGTCGAAAATACGACGAACATGAAGCACAAAGACACGGGAAGAACGTTCGCTGTGCCCCCGTACTCTATCGTGTAGGATGTCATGTAGCCGTACATCCCGGCGAAGAATGCCACGATCGATATGCCCAATGTGGTGGCGATGTCCGTTTTCACGCTGACCGTGTTGAGATACATCTTGATCTCTTCGTCTTTCGATGCCAGGTCTCTTACGAACTCAATGAGCTCTTCTTTCGTCATGTCCTCGATGACCTCTTCGTCCTCCATGACTTTCCTGAGAGAGGCCGGGACGGGTCTCTTTCCAAAATTAGGATGCAGGACATGAACAACAAGATACACTCCGATTATTGCGAAGACAATCGGTATCAGAAGGGAGAATACACCCTCGATCGCGCCCGGCAGGTTCCCGCCCATTGCGTGAAGCCTCCGGAGGGTGTTGTCGAACACCAATGCGAGAACTACCGCAAAAATGACGGATATCACTACGTACTTGATCCGATCAGCGGATTTCGCCAGCCTTCCGCTTTTTGTATGCGGTTCTTTGACCATGAATATCTTTTTCAAAAACTCCGATGAGTTTTGATTCTTTCTCGGCACGTACTCTCTTATCCGTTATATGTTATAAAAAAGGTGGGCTTATGGCCGATTTGAAAAAAAGTTTATATACGGAACCGTGATTGGCAGACCGATAATAATGGCGCTTTGGCAGGGAAAATCTAGGAGAAAGCCTACTGGAGGCAGGCGCGTCTTCAGCAGAGGCAAGAGAAGGTTCGAGATCAGCAGGGAGAAACAGTACACAAAGATAGGCAGACAGTCCCTGAAAGATTACCGCGGAATGGGCGGAAGCCACAAGAGCGGCATGCTTGTAGCTGAATACGCCAATGTGGCGGACAAAAAGAACAAAACAGTCCAGAAATCAAAGATCCTCAGCGTTTCGGTCAACCCTGCAGACCCCAACTACGTCCAGCGTAACATTATCAACAAGGGCGCCAGGATCAAGACGGAGCTCGGAGACGCCATCGTTACCTCCAGGCCCGGACAGGACGGCGCGATAAACGCCATCCTTGTAGATAAGAACTGAATGCGTAACCCGCATTTTTTCTTTAGCAACTTCTTTAACTCTTTTCTGCATTAGCGGACGTGATAACATGGCATACGACGCAGATACCGCTCTCACCCTGTGGCCCGAGTACTTCGATGTGAACAGGACCAGGGCGATGGGCAGAAGGCTTCCAAAGAACCTTTGCGTGAAAGACCCGGACATTGACATCATAGCAAAAGGCGCGCTGATATTGGACCTGGAGTATGAGGTGCACGAGAACAAAGCCTATCCTTCCAACTGGGCCGCCAAACGCGGCTGCGTCAAAGTGGAAAGGGGAAAGATGTCAAAAACCGAACTCCTGCCGAAGATCGCAGAGATCCTTGTCAAAAATCAGAAAAAATGATCACATCTTTTGATTCCGCGGTCATTGATGCCAACTGCGAAGCCATGGGGATCGGTGTTCCTGTCCTTATGGCAAATGCAGGAAAGGCGATCGCGTCGGTGCTGAAAGAAAGATTCCCCGATAAAAGGATCGCTTTCGTGTGCGGTAGCGGCAACAACGGAGGCGACGGGATGTCCGCTGCGAAAACGATGGATGCCGAGAGGGTCACTGTCTATCTCCTTAAACCGAAGGGGTCGATAAGATCCGATCTCGTCAGGGGTGTCCTTTCAGAACTTATGTGCCAGGTAAAGGATTTTTCCGAGTTTGATGAGAATGAACATGACGTCATCGTCGACTGTGCGCTCGGAACAGGCGCATCGGGAGACGTCAGACCTCCTTACGATGAATTCATTCGGACAGCGAACAGATTCAGAGGGAGCGTGGTGTCTGCGGACATACCCTCCGGTCTCGGAACCCCCACTGCTATAATACCCGATATTACAATAACGTTGCATGATATCAAGAAAGGGATGGACCGTGAGAACTCAGGAGAGATCATCGTGAAAGACATAGGCATTCCGAAAGAGGCATACGACAACGTCGGTCCCGGCGATATGCTTAGATATCCCATACCGTTGGATGACAGCCACAAAGGGTCCAACGGCAGGCTTCTGATAATAGGCGGCGGGCCGTATTACGGTGCACCTGCGATGTCCGCCCTTGCCGCAATGAGGATCGGCGTCGACACGGTGAGATTGGCTGTTCCGGAGAACTGCTCGCATCTGATAGCTTCATTCTCCCCCGTTCTGATGATCAGCACCCTTTCTGGAAATTCAATAAGAACGGACCATGTGGATTATTTGTTGGAATTGTCAAAACAGTGTGATGCCGTCCTTATAGGGCCCGGCCTCGGCGTTTACGATGCCACGATGAAAACGGTAAGACAGTTCGTCCAAGAGTGCACTGTACCAGTTGTCGTCGATGCCGATGGGCTTACCGCCCTCGGACAGGATTTCGTATCATCGGGGGAAACGATACTTACCCCTCATGGGAAAGAATTCGAAAGACTCTGCGGTGGCACTCGCAGCTCCGCGGATTCAGTAAAAGAGCTGGCAAAGAAGATGGATTCGGTCATTCTGCTCACTGGGAAGACCGACGTGATCTCCGACGGAGATAAGCTGAGATACAATAACACCGGCTGCTCCGGGATGACCAGCGCCGGCACGGGCGATGTGCTATCCGGCATTGTTGCTGGGCTTCTGTCCAAAGGCATGACATGTTTCGAGGCGGCCGCATTGGGTGCCTTCGTGTCGGGAAGGGCAGGAGAACATGCTTTCGAAGAAAAATCCTACGGGATGACGGCGATGGATGTCATAGAAGATATACCAAAGGTGCTCAAAGAGTACATAAGGTGATCAAATGGAGATGCAGCCCGTTCACGGGATACCTGCCCTGAGGGCCGATGAGTATCTTGTGGTCGGCGACCTCCATATCGGGATCGAATCGCATCTGAGATCCAAGGGATTCCACCTGACCTCGCATACGGAAGAGATGTTCGATACGATCATCCAAGCTGCGGACGGCTCTGCGAGCAAGCTTATCGTCCTCGGAGACGTCAAGGACTCGGTTCCCGGGTCGACAAAACAGGAGTACCGGGAGATACCGGCGTTCTTCGATAGATTGCTTGAACGCTTTGATTCGGTCGATGTGGTCAGAGGAAACCATGATACCAGCATAGAAGAGTTCCTTCCGGGCCATGTCAGGATCAGACCTGCATCCGGCATGAAGGTCGAGAATGTGGGGTTTGTGCATGGCCACACGTGGCCTTCCAAAGAGGTCATGGCGTCGGAGACGCTGGTGATGGCCCACGACCACCCTGCGATAATGTTCAGGGACGGCGTGGGAAGGCAGGTCAACGAGCCGTGCTGGGTCAGAGGAAAATTCAGAGATACGGCATCGGAAAAATACGATGTCCTTCCGAAAAATTTCATCATCATACCAGCGTTCAACAGGATGCTCGGAGGTTCTCCGGTGAACATTGCGGGAGAGCCGCTTCTCGGCCCGATAATGGGCGGGGACCTTCTCGATCTTGAGAATGCCACCGTGCACCTCCTTGACGGGCTTGACCTCGGGAAGCTTTCGGGGCTGACGATCGCCGGAGGCGGTCGTCAAAGATGGGGCAGAAGGATAAAAACGAACAACATCGAATAAAAAGTGTGCTGTGCGCTGTGTCAAAAATAGCATCATTGAGATTATAGATCAAAGCGATAAATCTGCTTAAAAGAATAAGTTAAAAATAATGAATGGAGGGGTTTCCCCCTCGTGTTTAAAGGTTCTTTGACACGGTGTCGTACACAGAGCCGTCGGAGTTCCTGATCACTGCCTTCAGGGGCATCTGCCCGGGCAGGCTGTGCGTCGCACAGGAGTTGCACGGGTCGTACACCCTGAACGCCATCTCGACCATGTTCAGGAGGCCGGGGGAGACCATGTGGTCCTTTATCAGGGCCTTTGCGATCTTCGCGACATCTATGTTCATCGGGCCATTGTTGTTGGTTGTTCCGACAACAAGGTTGCAGGCCGTGACGATGCCGTTCTCGTCGCAGGTGTAGTCGTGCGTAAGGGTTCCTCTCGGAGCCTCCACGCATCCTACACCGCGTCCTCCGGGGACGATGTCCTTCTGCTTTATGTTCTGGTCCGTTATGTTGGGGTCGTACGCATGCTGGTACACTTTCTCTGCAGCGTAGATCATCTCAATGATCCTCGCCCAGTGGGTGGCTAGGTTGAAGTGCACCGGCCCTTCTACGCCCAGGCTCTTGAATGTTGCCTTGTACTCCTCGAACGCAGCCTGCGCTTTTGGCGTCGAGATGCTTTCGGCGACGTTCAGCCTTCCGAGAGGCGTGGCACGGTACATTCCGCTGTCCTTTCCGTAAACGAGTCCCTTGTATCCGGGTTTCCTCAGGTACGGGAACTTCTCATAGGACCATGGCTCGACTGCCTCGGCGATGTGGTCGAGGTAGTCGTTCGAATCGTACTTGTCATGCTCCTTGCCTTTCTGGTCTACGACCCTGACCTTTCCGTCGTGGAACTCAAGCTGGTTCTTGGAGTTGACCAATCCCATGCTGTACAACTCTGAATAGTACAGGTCCGGGTTCTTGATTATGTCCAAGTAGTCTTTGTTCTCAAGAACGACGCTCTTGAAGACGCCCAAGGAGGTCTCGGCGAACTTTACCAGATTATCGGCATAGCCCTGGATCTCCTTTATTTCTTCTTTGTTGATGCCTTTGCTTACGCCGCCAGGAACACCCATGACCGGGTGTGTCGGCTTTCCGCCGATTATCGCCTGGATCTTCTGCGCCTGGGCACGTGCCGTGACAACGGCTGTTCCAAGTTCCAATCCGACGCGCGCCACTACTCCCAGAACGTTCCTCTCGGCTGCCGGTGCTGCCGGTCCGCAGACGAAGTCCGGTGCCGCAAGCGCGTAGAAATGCGCTATGTGGCTGTGAACGAAGTGTGCGTGGTAGAAGAGATCCCTTATGCGGAATGCCGCTTCCGTCGGTTTTGTGCTGTAGCATCCGTCAATGGCCTTCGTGGAAGCCATGTGGTGTGCTCCGGGACAGACGCCGCAGAGTCTTGCAGTGATCTGGTTGAGCTCCACTACCTTCCTTCCTACGCAGAACCTCTCGAACCCTCTTACCTCAGGGACCTGCCAGTATGCGTTCTCGACGTTTCCCGATTTGTCAAGGAATATCTCTATTTTCCCGTGACCTTCGAGACGTGTTATCGGATCAACGGTCACCCTGTTGGAGGTGGCCTTCTTTTTGTCATCCCATATTACGGGGCCTGTCATTTCACTTGCCTCCTTTTTCTGTGACAGATCTCTTGATCAGAGATTTGCCCATTGTATACGCATAGAAGTATCCCAGCGGGTCTTTGATCGTTGACATTATGTCAATGATCGAATCCTCGCCCATCGTCGCGTCATCATCCAAGACCGGGAACAGAGATGCGATGGCCGTAAGGGCGCTCGCTCCCTGCTCCTGGACCGCTACGGTCGGTCCGTAGCATCCGCGGCAGGGCTGCCCTGCTCTCGTGCATCTCGCGTTGCATCCTCCGACCGTTGCGGGTCCGAGACAGAGTATGCCCTGGTCCATGAGGCAGAGGTCGGGGTCCACGTCTATCTCGTGGGGTTCCACTATCTTTGTTATCCTTCTGTATTCCTTGCGCCTCGGGCACATGTCGCAGAGCGTCTTTGTGACCACTCCGACCGTCGCTCCCTTGGGCGGCAGAGGAACACCGTTGTATGCAAAGTCCGCAACTGCCTTCAGCAGATGGGAGATCGACTCCTGCAGCGGAGGGCATCCGGGCACGTAGTAATCCACGTCGATGACCTGATCTAGCGTCTTCACCGTGTCGTACAGCACAGGCAGCGTGAGCTTTCCTTCCGGCGCCTTGAACTCTGTCTGCGGTATCACGGGTTTGCCTTTGTGGTAATCCTCCTGGAAGTTCGCTGTGGTCGGTGTCTTCCTGTACACATAGTCCAGCAGCTCGTCCTTTCCGCCTGGTATAAGGTTGGCGAGCGACGGAGAACCTCCGAAGCATGCGCAGGCCCCGTAGCATACCACTATGGCGGACTTCTTTCTCAGAAGCTTTACCATGTGCTCATTCTCACTGTTCCTGACGGCACCGCTTATGATCGAGACAGTTATTGAGCCGTCTTCCATCTCCGCGATGTCGTGCTCTTTCCCGTCTGCTGCGATCGGCCACATGACGATGTTCGCCATGTCTCCGATGGTGAGTATCCTCTCGTTGACGTCAAGAAGCGATACATCGCATCCTCCGCATGCTGCGGCCCAGTATATTGCAAGGTTTATCTTGCCGTTCGGGGGCGCTCCGGGAAGGAGCTCTCCGAGGTCCGCCGGCTGAAGCTGCGCCGCCGCCACCGAGTCGAGGGTCTTCGACGAGCATGCGGCGGGTGCTGCCTGCTTGCTGTCCTTTTTGACCTCTTTCTTCACGGCAGCGGATGTTTTTGCCGCAGATGCCTTTACTGCGGCCCCTTTGTTCTTATTTCTGAATCTGTCAAAGAATGACATTTAACTTCCCTCCTGTAACGGCGTCGGCCCGAGTTCCTTGATGGTGCTGACGAAATCTGTCAGCGTCTTCTGGAACTTCTCTCCTTCCGAAGCGGAGACCCATTCGAGTTTCAGCCTCTTCGGGTCGAATCCGTATTGCTCAATCACCATTCTTATGAGTGCTATTCTCCTTCTTGCCCTGTAGTTCCCTCCGATGTAGTGGCAGTCAGCCGGGTGGCAACCCAGCACGACCACTCCGTCGGCTCCTTTCGCGAGCGACCTGAGTATGAACTCCGGGTCCACTCTTGCCGAGCACATCGTTCTTATGATACGGAAGTTCGGAGGCATCTGCAGTCTTGCCACACCTGCTCCGTCCGCTCCCGCGTATGAACACCAGTTGCAGCAGAACACCACTATCTTCGGTTCAAATTCTGACATCCTCTTCACGCTCCCTCGAACAACGCATCTATCTCAGCGATGATCTGCTTGTTCCTGAATCCTCTCTGCTCCATCGCTCCGGCCGGGCACGATGCCACGCAGGAACCGCATCCCTTGCAGAGACCTGGGTTCACTTCGCTTCTGGGCCTTCCGTCATCCCCGCACACGATGGATATCGCATTGTAATCGCAGCATCCCACGCATATTCCGCAGCCGTCGCACTGGTTCTGGTTGGAAACAGCGACTATCCCTTCGGAGACAAGCTTGCTCTTGGATATTGTTGTCAGCATCCTTGCCGCGGCACCGGATCCCTGCGCAATGCATTCGTCCATGAACTTGGGCCAGTGGGCCGAACCTGCTGTGTACACTCCTTCCGTGGCGAAATCCACGGGCCTGAGCTTCTGGTGGGCCTCGTAGAAGAATCCATCCTTGCTGATCGGGACCTTCACCATCTTTGCGAGCTCTTCCTTCTCCTCACGGAGAGGCGTTATTCCTGCCGCAAGCACAAGCGTGTCTGCCTGGATCTCCACATCCGTTCCGAGTATCGAGTCGTAAGCCTTCACGGCCTTTCCGTCATAGGTCGGTGCGTCGCTCTCACAGTATCTGAGGAATTTGACCCCGAGGCTGGATGCTTTGTTGTAAAGCTCCTCGCGGAATCCGTACGTCCTTATGTCCTTGTGGACAATGGCAACGCTCACGGTGGGGTTCTTCATCTTTATCTGGATTGCGTTGCGTAGCGAGCCTGCGCAGCAGACCCTCGAACAGTACTTCACGGTATCGTTCCTTGATCCGACGCACTGCAGGAAGACAACATTCTTTCCGCTGAACTTGCCGGATGCCAAAGCATCTTCGAGCTCAAGGGTAGTCATTACCTTCTTGTCGCTGCCGTAGCCGTATTCGGTGGGTTTGTACTGAGCCGCTCCTGTGGCGAACAGGACCGCACCTACCGGTATCTCGCCGCATCCGTCCGCTATGACCTTGAAGTTCCCTACAAAGCCGGGTATGTCCCTGACAACGGTCTTCTTGTGCACGGTGATGTTCTTGTTTCCTTCTATTTTTGATATTAATTCTTTTATGAACTCAGCAACGTCTTTGCCGTCCTCTTTGTGGCGGAACTTGAGCGCGAATCCTCCGAGCTCCTTCTCTTTCTCAAAGATGTGGACAGGTATTCCCTGTGCGGCAATGTCGAGTGCCGCTGTCATGCCGGTGATTCCTCCTCCGATGATCGCGGCCGCCTTGGTCACGGGTATCTCGGAGCCGACCAGCGGCTCCAGGAAAGCGGCCTTTGCGACCGCCATTCTCAGAAGGTCCTTTGCCTTGACTGTCGCAGCCTCGGCCGAATGCATGTGGATCCACGAGCACTGGTCGCGGATGTTGGCCATGTTGAACAGGTATTTGTTCAGTCCGCCGTCCCTGCATGCTTCCCTGAAGAGGGGCTCATGGGTCCTGGGCGTACACGACGCGACGACCACTCTGTTGAGGTCGTGCTCTTTGATCGCCGCTGATATCTCAGAGAGACAGTCCTGAGCGCAGGCGTATTTCGATTCCCTTGCGAATATCACGTTCGGAAGCGATGCCGCGTACTTGGAGACCTCTGGAACGCTGACCACGGATCCGATGTTGGTACCGCAGTGGCATACCCATATCCCTATGCGGGGCTCTTTGCCTTCGACATCCTTCTCCTTAGGATACTCCTTCGGTGCGCAGGGCACGAACTTGCTGTCGACGATATAGGCTCCAGCCTTTGCGGCGGAACCGCTTGCCTCTGCGACCGATGTCGGAATGTCCTTCGGCGCGGCGAAAGCTCCGGTCACGAATATGCCGGGCTTTGTCGTCTCAAGCGGCTTGTAGACAGTTGTCTTACAGAATCCGTACTCGTTGAGCTCTATTCCGAGCTTGTCTGCGATCTCCTTCGCGCCTTCCGGCGGGTTGAGGCCGATCGAGAGAACAGCGATGTCGTACTCTCCCGAGGCCGGGTCGCCTTTGGAGTTGGTGTAGTTGATCGTGAGTTTCTTCGTCTTCGGGTCCTCTTCGATGTTGGACACGCGGGCGGACCTGCGCATCTTTATTCCGTACTCTCTCTGCGCCCTCTCGATGTAGGCTTCGAACTCTTTTCCGTAGGACCTTATGTCCATGAAGAAAATGTCCTCCTCAACGTTAAGGTGCTCCTTGGTGATGATGGCCTGCTTTGTGGCGTACATGCAGCACACCGACGAGCAGTACTTCTTCCAGCCGGATTTCTCCGATCTTGAACCGCAGCACTGTATGAATGCGATCTTCTTCGGTTCTTCTCCGGAGGTAGGTACTGCAATGTGCCCGCTTGCGGGTCCCGATGCGCACATCATCCTCTCGAACTCAAGCGCCGTGACAACATTCTTGAATCTGCCGTAACCGTATTCGGTCGCTATGTTGGCGTCCCAGGCCTTGAGTCCCGGTGCGGCGATTATGGATCCTACCTCAACCACGACCTCTTTGTCCTTGTCTTCATAATTAATTGCTTTTTTCTGACAAATTTTTGCGCACACGCCGCACTTGCCGTTCTGTATCATCCTACAGTTCGCCGCATCTATGATGGCGACCCTTGGCACTGCCTGCGCATGTGGTATGTATATTGCCCTTCTTGTTGACAGACCGTATTCGAACTCGTCCGATATTCCCTTCGTCGGGCACTTCCCGACGCAGTCTCCGCAAGCGGTACACGATTCTGGATCGACGTATCTCGCTTTGCTCTTAAGTGTGACCTTGAAGTCTCCCGCTTTGCCTTCCACTTTCATTACTTCATGGAAGGTAAGGGTCGTTATGTTCGGATGTCCGATACAATCTGCCATTTTGGGCGAGAGGATACATGCGGAACAGTCGTTCGTCGGGAATGTCTTGTCAAGACGGGACATCGTACCGCCTATTGTGGGGAGTCTCTCCACCAAGTAGACGTGTATGTCCCTGTCCGCAAGATCCAACGATGCCTGTATACCTGCGATGCCTCCGCCGATAACTAATGCCGATTTCGTCAAATGCTTACCTCCGGGTTATACCAATTTTAAATTGGAACGTGAGGTGTATTATTTTCCCTAATAAAGCCCTTCCTACGTAATGATTAATATACAAGAGCTCCATCTGTTATTACCTTTTCTCAGAAAACACAAATTCTCTCATACAATTTTGAGGTTAGATTGTTTTTACATGACCCAGACACAATTTCATACTGAAAAAGAGATATTTCATTAAAAGGTAATTCAACTTAAAAATTTGTAATATTGTTGCATAAGAAAATAAAAATCGTATGTGATTTTCAGACCGTCGGAAGTCTTCTCCCAAGAAGTATTAAAAAGGTTAGATTTATTAACCATATCATGGAAACCGGTAACACAATTCTTTCTCTGGCTATAATTATAGTGTTGGTTATACTGCTAGCCACCGTTTTTGTCATCCACGGCTATATCGGCGCAAAATATGATATCCGCAACAAACTCACGGGAAAATCGAGGAAAGAATCTACAACTTTTTTGGATGAGGGAGAGGACGAAAAGAAGTGTGAAATCTGTTACGGTAAGATAGAGAACGACCCGGTCGCAATGTGTTCCTGCGGCAGGATCTTCCATGACGCCTGTGCGAAACCGACGGGTTCCTGCCCATACTGCGGGGAGAGGTATGAGGATATGGAGGTCAGGGAACCAGAGAGGAAGCGGTGCCCTGTCTGCGGAAGATTTCTTAAAGGGAACATATGTTCATGCGGCGCTGTGCTGCCAAAGAAGGACAATACGTTCATCTGCAAGTGCGGCGGCGTGGTGGATGCTGACAAGCCCGTATGCAGAAAATGCGGTGCGGTCTACGAAACTGCGTTCATGAAAGTGCTCAAAGAACAAAAATGAAGGTGGCCGTTCGATGGTGGTTAAGAGTAAAAGAGGGAGGTTCAGATACATCGCCTTTGATGTGCCGGACGATCTGAAAAAGGAAATCCTTATCAAAAACATCAGATCGGTCGCCGCTGAGAACTCCCCGTATGTCATCCAATGCGCCTTCGGCAAGGCGATAATGCGATGCGCTCCGAAAAGCAGAGAAGAGACAGTGCGCATCATGTCGCAGGTCGACCCTTCATATACCTCCATTATGACATCAGGCACCATACGCAAGATCAGGGACAGATATCCAGAACTCAAAACAGCGAAAAAATGATGCCCTTTTGACAGTCGCGCGTTTCTAAAGGATAATATAGTGCGGCGCATTTGTAGTGCTTGAAGAAAGGAGAGAGATATGCAACCAGGACAGATGGCATATGACAGGGGGATCACAGTATTCTCCCCCGACGGAAGATTGTTCCAGGTAGAATACGCTCGCGAAGCGGTAAAAAAGGGCACGACGACGATCGGACTGAAGTTCAAGAACGGAGTCATACTCATTGTGGACAAAAGACTGTCCAGCAAACTTGTCGAGCCGGGTTCGATCGAGAAGATATACGACGTTGACGATTACATCGGATGCGCGACCTCGGGCCTCGTGGCCGATGCCAGGGTCCTTATCGACGAAGCCAGAAGATATGCTCAGAGACACAAGGTCACATACGGGGAGAACATGGCCGTGGAGCTCTTGGTCAAGAGCGTCTGCGACTACAAACAAAATTACACCCAATACGGCGGCGGACGCCCGTTCGGAGTGGCCCTGCTTGTCGCGGGCGTGGACGACCTGGGGATACACCTGTTCGAAACCGATCCTTCGGGAGCCCTCGTTGCATACAGGGCAACGAGCATAGGGTCCGGAAGGCCAGTCGTGATGGACATCTTTGAAAGAGAATTCACTGACGGCATGTCGTTCGAAGCCGCGACCAAGCTCGGACTGAAGGCCCTGGGCGCAGCGATAGAGGACACACTGTCCGCAGAATCTTTGGAGATCGGAGTGGTGGAGAAAGGGAAGAAATTCAGAAGACTCACTGACTCCGAGATCACAAAAGTGATCGGTAAGACCTGAGCTTGGTCCCATGGTCGACCTGAACGATGCCATCATTGCTAGGCTGGAAAGCCACGGAGAGACCTTTGAGATCCTTCTTGATCCAGCTGTCATGAACTTCCTCAAACAAGGCAAGAAAGTGAACATTATCGATTTCCTTGCCGTGGAGGACGTATTCAAGAACTCCAGCAAAGGCATCAGGCCGGCGGAGGAGAAGATCAAAGAGGTCTTCGGCACAAGCGATATCTCAGAGATAGCGAAGAGGATCATCGAGAAGGGAGAGGTCCAGATGACCGCGGAGCAGCGGAAGGAGATGCTCGAGGCAAAAAGGCATCAGGTGGTCTCTTATATCGCTGCCAACGCCATAAACCCTCAGACGAAACTTCCGCATCCGTATGTCAGGATAGAACTTGCTTTGGAAGAGGCGAAGTTCCATGTGGACCCGTTCAGACCGCTTGAGAAAGAGATCGATGAGGCAATGAAACTCCTTCGTCCCCTTATCCCCATCCGTTTTGAGAAAAGCAAGGTTGCCATCAAACTTAAAGGCGATGACTATGGGAGATGTTTCGACGAAATGGTCCACTACGGGATCATCGAAAGAGAAGAATGGACGGCCGACGGTTCGTGGATAGGTTTAATGGAACTGCCTGCCGGCCTCGTACCTGAGCTGACAGAAAAGCTCAAAAATAAGACCAAAGGAACAGCGTCTGTAAAAATGATTTAATAACATTCAAGAGAAGTGATAAAAATGGAAAAAAGAAGCGCCAGAAATGCAAGAGAGGTCGTGGTCCCCGGAGACCTGCTGGACGACAGCGGGATGAATGCTGGGAGCAACGCATATGTGCATAATGGCAAAGTGTACGCCGGGATCTTAGGCGTAAAGAATGTGTACCATGACACGGTCGGCGTCATCCCGCTCGGGGGACGCTACATGCCCACCACGGGCGACACCGTGATCGGGGTCATAGAGGATATAGGCCCTTCGAACTGGCTTGTCAACATCAACGCGCCGTACCCGGCACCGTTGCATGTGAACGAGGTCCCCTGGAAGGTGGAGTTCGGAGATACCTCGAAGTACCTCAATGTGGGGAACGTCGTGATGCTGAAGATACTGATGGTGGACGAGAGCAAGAAGATACAGGTCACCATGAAGGATTCGGGGCTCAGAAGGATCGAGGGCGGCCAGATGGTGGAGATGTCCCATTCGAAGGTCTCACGTGTGATCGGCAAGAGCGGCTCTATGATCCAGATGATCAAGAACCTTACCGACTGCCGCATATTCGTGGGGCAGAACGGAAGGATCTGGATCGACGGCGATGACGAGAACGCGAGTGTTGCGGTGGAGGCCATAAAGATTATAGAAAAAGAGGCCCAGAGCAGCAACCTCACAGAAAGGGTTGAAAACTTTATAAAAAACAGGCTCCCGCAGAAGGACAACGATAGGGAGGAATATTGATGAGCGGACATACTGATATGGTTTTAGTTGACAAGAAAGGCATGAGGATCGACGGAAGAAAGACCGACGAACACAGGCCTGTTCACATTGAGGCGGGAGTACTCAGCAACGCTGACGGCTCCGCTTACTTAGAGATAGGAAAGAACAAAGTGCTTGCGGCAGTCTACGGGCCGAGGGAATGCCACCCAAGGCATCTGCAGGACCCGACCAAGGCGATAATCCAGTGCAAATACAACATGCAGGCGTTCTCCGTAAGCGACAGGAAAAGGCCGGGCCCGGACAGAAGATCGATAGAGATCTCGAAGATAATCGCCGAGGCTTTGGAAAAAGTGGTCCTTACCGAGCTGTACCCCCGCGCATCCATTGATGTTTATATCGAGATACTTCAGGCAAATGCGGGGACCAGATGCGCCGGCCTGACGGCCGCTTCGGTCGCCCTCGCAGATGCGGGCATACCGATGCGCGACATAGTTCCGGCCATCGCCGCGGGAAAAGCCGACGGGCATGTGCTCCTCGACCTTAACAAAGAGGAGGACAACTTCGGACAGGCGGATGTCCCTCTCGCGATCGTCCCCTCGACCGACGAGATCGTACTGCTCCAGATGGACGGCAACATGACCAGAAAAGAATTCGATAAAGCGATGGACATGGCCTTCAGCGCATGCCACGAGGTATACGAGATACAGAAAGCCGCTCTGAAAGAGCGCTACGCAATTGCAAAGGGGGATGAGGACAATGAGTGAACACGTCATCTCTGAGATCAAGAGAGACCACATAATGAACCTTCTGAAAGAAGGCAAAAGAGAGGATGGCAGAGGCGTCGATGAGATAAGGGACCTCAAGATAACCGCAGGATGCGTCGAGAGCGCGGACGGTTCCGCGAGGGTAAAGCTCGGAAAGACGGAGGTCATCGCGGGAGTGAAGATCATACCCGGGACACCGTTCGCCGACACACCCGACAGCGGCGTCCTGACAATGGGTGCGGAACTCATACCGATGGCCCACCCTTCCTTTGAGTCGGGCCCTCCGGGAGAGGACGCGATCGAGCTCGCACGCGTTGTGGACCGCGGTATACGCGAATCGGGGATGGTGGATGTCAAAAAGCTCTGCATCACGGCCGGAGAGGAAGTATGGATGTGCTTTGTCGACATCTACGCGCTTGATTACGACGGGAACCTGTTCGACGCCTGCAATATCGCCACGGTGTGCGCCCTCAGGACAGCGGTCATTCCGGGAGAACAGTACGGAAAAGGAGAGAACAGACCCCTGCCCGTCACATGCACCCCTATATCCGTCACGTCCGTCAAAATAGGAAATGATTTAATACTTGACCCAAATTTCGACGAAGAGATGATCTCATCCGCCCGCCTCACCGTCACCACTGACGATGAAGGAAACTTCAGGGCCATGCAGAAAGGAGGAAAAGGTTCGATCACACGTGACGAACTCAGCCTTTGTCTGGACAGGGCCGTCGAGAAAGGAAAGGCCATAAGAAAGATCATCGGGTGATACAATGGCAAAAAGAACAAAGAAAGCAGGTACGTCCGGGAAATTCGGTGCCAGATACGGTGTTGTTGTACGCAACAGGGTCAAGAACATCGAGGCGCACCAGAAGGCGAGACATGAATGCCCCGTCTGCCACCACATGTCCGTGAAGAGGGTAAGCTCCGGGATCTGGGAGTGCAGGCACTGTGAGACAAAATTCGCGGCAGAAGCATACAGCCCCAAAACCAAAAGGGACGTGTCGCAGGTCTCGGAATAAGGGATATACATGTACAGATGCGCCAAATGCAATGAACCTATCAGGAACGTGAACGCCCTGGGGCTCCAGTGCGAGAAATGCGGGTCGAAGATCTTCTTCAAGGACAGACCGAATGTGAAGAAGGTCCTGAAGTCCGATTGATATGTTCGCAGCCGAGATCAGAATAACATCGGATGACGCCCCAAGCATCATCTGCGCACTGAGCCCAGAAGCGGGAAGGGAACTTCCCCGTACGAAGGCCGATGTTCGGATGGAAGAAGGGGCCGGCGTGATAGAGATCGCCGCCTCGGACGCCTCAGCGATGAGGGCGGCGTTGAATTCGTATCTGGAATGCATAAGGATAACCGAAGACATAGGCAGAATAACAAGGTGAACGGATGAACAATATCAGCCCACAGTTACAGAACCAGATAGCTCAGTTCCAGCAGACGCAGCAGCAGCTGCAGGCAGTATCTACCCAGAAATTACAGATGGA
>WQTN01000134.1 GCA_009786295.1 Methanomassiliicoccaceae archaeon | reverse complement strand
CCGAAGCAGTTCGAATCATGCGAGAAACTGAGGCCCGAAGAGGCAGACAGAGAGATCACCGGCAAATACACAACCCTGGGAGCCGTTTCAAAATTCCTGGGATCCAACGTGAGATGATCTCATGGAGCACGTAAACACAAGCGGAAAAAGGAAGACAGCGATCGCAAGGGCGACCGTCAAAGAGGGTACAGGCAGGGTAACGATAAACAAAGTGCCCCTGGACACATACGGTCCGGAACTGGCGAGGCTTAAGATCATGGAGCCGTTGGGTCTTGTGCCCGATAAGGCGTCCAAGGTAGACATAGCTGTGCTGGTCAACGGCGGAGGGGTGATGGGGCAGGCCGCAGCGGCAAGGACCGCTATAGCGAGAGGCCTTGTCGACTTCTATAAGGATGAAGAGCTGGAAACTGTGTTCAGAACATACGACAGGACGCTGATCATCAACGATGACAGAAGGAAGCTTCCCAAGAACCCTCTCGGACATGGTGCCCGTGCCAAGAAGCAGAAGTCTTACCGTTAAGGTGATGTCATGATAATACCGGTGAGATGTTTCACATGCGGAAAGGTGGTCGGAAGCGCATATCCCGAGTACGTTAAACGCGTTGGGATGGGAGAGAACCCCAAGGATGTCCTAGACAGCCTTGGGTTCGAAAGGTACTGCTGCCGCAGGATGATCGTATCTCACGCAGACCTCATCGGAGAGATAGCGCCTCTCGGATAAACCATTTAACAAAACCAATTCGGGCCCGTGGGGTAGCTTGGTATCCTTGTAGCTTGGGGTGCTATTGACTCCGGTTCAAATCCGGGCGGGCCCACTCGTATTTCATTATGCTTTATTTTTGCGGTATATACGGATCTTTTGAAAAATGAAAAATGCATTGCCGGATATGTTTGCATCCGGGCAATGTTTTGTGTTTATTCCATTGCCATGTTGAACGCGAACTCAGCGATGCTCTTGCAGTAGTCGGACATCCTCCTTGTGCTGAACAGCATTGCTTCGCGGGTAGAAAGGAGCCTTTCGTCCTCTACTGGTTTATTCACAGATGAGGCCTTGTCCATCCTTCTGCTTATCTCGTTCGCTTCTTTTAGGCACTGTTCTGCCAAGGCAAGATCTCTGGTGGTCCAGCTTTTTACGGAATTCATCAGAAGCGTCGTCACTTTCTCTCCGAGCTCATATACGCCTTTGTCTGCCTTCAGCTCGCCCATCGAAGCGAGGAATATGGACATCGCTACCGCATGGTCTCCTACGCCCTCCAATATTCTGCTCAAGAACAGACAGGCGGTCATCTCATACAGGGGAAGACCGTTCTTATACTGTACCACAACATCTTTTTGGTAAATGTTGTACTGTCTAGAGGTAAGCCAGTATATCCTGTCTATCTCTGTGTCTCTTGACGCCATATCGGATATGCTCTTTAAGTTCCCTGTAGAGGCAGCCCCGTACAGATCCCATATCATGTTTTTCACCAACATCCCCATCCTTTCGATGATCTTTTTGGTGTCAATGGCATCATGCTCGATCAGATTCGCGACCAATATTTGCGATTCATCAGCTTCGATCATTTCCAGACCGATGGAGGTCTGTACGAAATGCGTAACAGTCGATGTTATCTCGCTCGTCATCGGGCGTGATGATTTGATCAATATCGTTGTATGTCCAGCAATATAGGCCCCGACAAGCTGTCGGAAAAAGAAATCATGGTCCTTTATATTTGTGGCATCAATGATCTTCGTACTGCGCTTTGGCGTAGGGAAAACTCCTTTTGGGTACAAAGACAATGCACCATCGGATTGTACTTTGATTCCAACAGTGTCATTCTTCTTCAGTCCTACGGAGTTAGCCCAATCTTTTGGAAGAGTGATCATGAATGAGGACCCCCCCGTGATTTGCACACGTCTTACATCCATAATATGCGCACTGAAACCTAGAATATAAAAATATCTCTTATATTTAGATATAAAGTATATATTTTTATAAATATTTGTATGGTTTTCGAGAGAACAGGGCACCACACTTTTATTCAGTATATAGCATTAACTCTGTATTTTTTTAGGTTTCTAATGCAAAAAAGTGTACCCTCTCTATCTTTATTTAAAAAAGAAAAACATCTCTAATGTAAAATAGATTACTACCATGAGTATATATATGTATGCTATCTTTGCGCCATCTGCCTGAGAATTTATAGTTTCTCAGAGACTATGAATCCCTTTGAAACGGGGCGAATTCCGGCAGGCTAGACGCTCCAAAAGAGAATCAGTGTTGGTCGTTCGTCCCTTGCCGGATCCGGCTCTCCGTCGACGAGCGGCAAGAGGGCGGGGCGTTTTATCCGGGTTTATGCAATATTTGATTTATGTGTTGTACCCTTAAGTACAATATTCCATGCTTTTTAACCATATTATGTATCCTAAAAGTTTAGATTCTAGAAAGGTTTATATCAATATATACTAATGCTCCGTCGTAGAGGACATTAGTTCGAAGCAATGAATATGGGGCTGACCTGTGAACTGCTCACAGCCCCCCTGTGGTCGCATGGGTCACCCCACCCGTACCCTCATATTTGTGCGTATAGCAGCGTAATTACTGTTTTTCGAAACTGCTGGCATGAGATGTGGACAACTGTTACCGATCCTTTCAAAGCATCGTTGGAAAGAGCCTGACCAAAGAGGTGGCCTATACGAAATAAAAGGAGCTAAATAGAAATGACAAAAACAGCGTTTTAGACAGAAAAAAAGACCGTGTCAGCAGTAAAGGAGTGGGCCTATCCGGATTTGAACCGGAGTCAATGGCTCCCAAAGCCACAAGTATACCAGGCTAGCCCATAGGCCCACCAACCCTTGATAAAGATGGAGATATTAAGGTTTGTCCTCAGAGGCCTGACATTTTACTATCTCTTCCTTGAGCAGACCGACCGCGATGCCCCTGTGCGAGACCAGGTTCTTTTCGTCAAGCGGGATCTCGGCAAACGATCTGACCCCGTCATGACTGAATATGGGATCATATCCAAAACCTTCTGTGCCCCGGCCCTTTTCTAAGATCACGCCGCCGCATGTACCAGTGACGATGATGTCCTTTCCCATGAGGTTGCATCCGATACAGCATTTGAACACTGCGGACCTGTCGGAGATGCCGTCCATAAGCTTCAGTATCCCGCCGTTGCCGATCGTCTTCTGAACATACGCCGACCAGACGCCGGGAAAACCTCCGAGCTGACCGATGAAGAGGCCAGAGTCGTCAATTATGAAATCCGACATGCCCTTCTTCTTCTTCAGTTCGTCCATGCCTTTTCTGACAACCTCTTCCAGCTCTGAGGACTGGACCTCATCATAAGGCATCTTTACATGCACCATCTCCACTCCGAGCTCTTCGAAGCAGCGTTCATACTCCCTAACCTTTCCCGGATTTGAGGTTATTACGCTGAGCCTCATGTGTATCTTCCTCTGCCTTCTATCTCTTCTATCTTACGAAATAGCTTTTCAGGCTCGTTTTTTCTCTCCACATAACATCTCATGAGTTCCGAGAAGGCCTCCGGCAGATCGGGGTGGGCCGAAACAAAGGCCCTTTTCAGAAGATGCATATCCACGCCTATGCTCTCAAGTTCCGTATTGGTCTTCCCCATTGACAGGTCGATAAGACATATCCTGCGGTCCTCTGTAAGGATCATGTTAGATGTTGTGAGGTCGCCGTGGCACATGCCGAAGTTGTGAAGGTCCGCCACGGTCCTGCCTATCATTCCGCATATCTCCGCTGCGGAAGAGGGGTTCCGTTCAAGCTCATCCTTGACCTTTACGCCTTTGACATACTCCATCGTTATCGAGAATTCATTCAGGTCGATGTCATAGACGGCGGGGGTCCTCACTCCCGCCTTCCTTGCTTCCCTCATCAGCCGGACCTCGTTCCTTGCTCTGGAAGAACGGATCTCAGAATCAAGTTCAGGCACACGGTATCTCTTCGGAGACCTTACTTTGATCAAAGCGTCCCTTCCGAGGAAGCATGAAAGATAGATGTCAGCCTCGGCTCCTTTGGCTATCGGTGCGGCATCGACCATGGATGCGAATCTGCGACCTCCTCTAAATAAATACTCATAACCTAATCTTTAAGAGCATGAGGTACACCATAACAGGGGACAACCTTCAATTTGTGAATGTCCAGCTGGAAGAGCACGAGGTCCTCCAGTCGGTCGCGGGAAGCATGGCCTACATGACGGGCAACATGGTCATGGAAGCTAAGATGCGAGAAGGGATAATGAGGGGGCTCGGGAGGGCAATATCCGGCGCATCTCTCTTTCTTTTGGAATACAGGTCCAAAGGCGGGACTGGGATAGTAGGGCTCGCCGGGTCTGCGCCAGGCAAGATAGTCGACCTTGACATCGGCAAGGGCAAATGGATGGTCCAGAAGACAGGATTCCTCGGATCTCAGGTGACAGTAAGCCTGAAAGTAGCGTTCCAGAAGAAGCTGGGTAACATATTTTTCGGAGGGGAGGGGTTCATACTGCAGGAACTGAGCGGAGAAGGCATAGCGTTCGTCGCTGCCTGCGGAGACTTCAACATTGTCGATCTGAAACCAGGGGAGAAATACAAGGTCGCCACGGCCAAAGCGGTCGCATGGCAGGAATCGGTTACTTATGACATAACCGCAGCCGGAGGGATCAAGACCGCTCTCTTTGGAGGAGAGGGGCTCTTCGTTACGACCCTCACGGGGCCTGGCAAGATAATAATACAGTCAATGACGCTTGCAGAGCTTGCGTATTCCTTGTCGCCGTTCCTTACGTCGAACGGATGAGGTAAGAAGCATGGCATATGCGGGAAGAACAGGGCGGAACAGCACCATCAGATCGGCGATCGCCATCTTATTGCTCGCGGTAGCCATAGTGTCGATATGCATCTTTGTTGCCTTTAACCCAGTCATATTGGAGAGTCTGGCACATATTGCGCTGATAGTGGTAGCGGTCATCGTTGCAACGGCGGCCATAATTTACATTGCAGCTGCAGTGCTTGCTCTTCCATACTATGCCGCCAAGGGCGAGGAATATCAGACCGATTCGTCATACGATCTTGATGACGTCAAGTCCGTGAAAGAGAAGGATTCTCAGAACAAGGATGATTGAGGGTTCAAACAACTTTATCAATCCCCTATACGCTTTACAGTTGTGAACCGCATACCCACTGGATGCAAGGCCTTTGACGATCTTTTAGGCGGGGGGATCGAGAAAGGAAGCATCACGCTCGTTTACGGCGAGGCCGGCGCAGGCAAGTCCAATGTCTGCCTGCAGGCCGCTCGCAATGTCATAAGGAACGGCAATAAGGTGGCATACATCGATTCTGAAGGGCTGTCTTATGACAGGGTCAATCAGATATTCGGGACCGATGGCGAGAGTGCGAAGGGCCTGCTGGTATCTCAGGTGCATAGTATCGAAGAACAGTCGGACCGCGTCGATAAGACAGCTAACCTTGCCGAGAAAGGGGTGATCGATCTGGCCATCGTGGATTCCATCAATATGTTCTACAGGCTTAACCACGATGATATGAAGGTAAGGAACGACTTTGTCAGGCAGATCGAGGTCCTGCTCGTGATGGCCAGGAAGAACGATATCGCCGTTCTGCTTACGTCGCAGGTATACTCGAACATAATGACCGGAGGGATAGAGTTCCTCGGCGGGCATTCGCTGAGCCATAACTCCAAGACCATCCTGAGGCTGGACAAGAAAGGGAGCAGCGTCAGGACCGCCGTGATAATAAAACACCGCAGCCTGCCTGAGGGCAGGTCTGCGAATTATAAGATAACGTCGACCGGCATAGAGGACCTGTGATCAGGCCTCTCTGTTGATGGCGTATTTCGCGAGAGCGATCATAAAATCCTTATCTTCGCTTGGGGCGAGCACGTCCAATTTGGATATGGCCTCGTCCACCTTCTTCTTTGCAAGCTGCCGCCCATAGGCAATGCTTCCCGCATCCTCCATTATGGACCTTGCTCTTGCCACCTGTTCTTCGGTCGCATCCACGTTCCCGAGGATGCTTTTGAACTCGTCAAGCACCCGAGGGTCCTTGATGCTCCTGACCGCATGCGTCACCATGACCGTGCATTTTCCCTTTCTTATGTCATTGCCGACGGACTTCCCCGTCTTGGAAGGATCGCCGGCGATACCGAGATAGTCATCGAATATCTGGAATCCGAGGCCGAGGGCCATAGCGTATTCGTGGAGGGCCCTGACGGTCCTCTCGTCGGCTCCGCCGACAAGTGCGCCGCCAGCAGCGGCTGCAGCGAAGAGCACGCTTGTCTTAAGTCTAATGGTCTCGATGTATGTTTCCTCCGAGACGATCTTCTTTTCGTTGTTGATGTCCATTTCCTGTCCGCGGGCAAGGTCCCAAACCGCTTTGGTGACATATCTCAGAACTCCTCTCATATTCTTGTCCGGGACATCAAGCTCGGCGATTATCTGGAACGCCTTTGCGAACAGAGCATCTCCCGCAAGTATCGCTGTCGGCACATCGTATGCGACGTGGATCGTGGTCATGCCTCTTCTCTGCTCATCGCCGTCCATGAAATCGTCATGGACCAAAGTGAAATTGTGTATGTATTCAATGGCAACAGCCAGCGGTATGGCCTTCGATCTGTCTCCCCCCACAGCTCCCGCCGCAGCGAGGGCCATTGCGGGACGCATGCGTTTCCCTCCCGCATACGGGTACTGCCTGGTTGCCTCAATGAGGTTGGCAGGCTCCTCGTCCTCAATATACTGCTTTATAGGGCCGTCCAATTCTTTGGATGTCTTTATCAGATATTCCTTTGCGTCCATTGTAATCCTTCCAACCACTGTTTTGTCTCTCCAAGCACAATATACTCGGCCTCGGAAAGCTGTTTGATGTTCGCCGAGCCCGTAAGCATCATCGCGGCACGGAGTTCCTCTTTGATCAAAGTAAGCTTCTCGATCACCGCATCGGACGATTCGGTCGCTTCTCTCAGGACCGCATGCGCCGCGCCGGCACAGCATGCGCCCATTGCGATCGATGAAGCAGCATGTATCCCGTCCAATATCCCGCCGGACGCGATCAGCGGAAGGCCGTTCTTGGCTTCAAGAAGGGATACAGGCGAGGGAATTCCCCAATCGAAGAAGGTCTCTCCCATATTTGTCCTCATCATATCGCCCCCCGCCATTGCTCTGTATAGCTCGACCGCAGAGAAACTGGTACCGCCCATGCCGGCAATATCCATGCCCACGATGCCGATACCTTTCAATTTGGATGCTGTTCTCCTCGATATCCCAGCGCCGGTCTCTTTCACAATTATCGGGTATTCTTTTGCCAGGTCCCTTATAGCATCGAAGCAGCCCTTTGAATTGGTATCTCCCTCGGGCTGAATGACCTCCTGCAGGAAGTTGAGATGCACTGCCATGACGTCCGCATCTATCAGGTCCTTTGCTCTGTTCACTTCCTCATGGGAGAATTTATCTCCGCTGTGCTGAGATATCAGCTGCGGCGCCCCTATGTTCCCTATGACCAAAGGGATGTCGTATTCTTTTATTATCGAATAACTGTCAGGCTCGATGCCTGCGGCACCTGCCCGCTCGCTTCCCACGCCCATCCCTATCCCAAGTTCCGAACATGCGATCGCGATGTTCTCGTTGATCTTCTTGGCGCCGGAGAAACCGCCGGTTATGGCTGTGACGATGAATGGGAACTTCAGTTTCTTCCCCAGTACATGTGCGGACATGTCGATCTCATCGGCGTTCACTTCGGGGAGGGCATTATGCATAAGCCTGATGTCATCCCAGTAGCAATATCCAGGTTCGATCCTTTCGTTGAGGCATATATCTATGTGATCCGCCTTCCTTTCTTTGATGGGTGTCATCACAATCCTCCCTTCGCTGTGGTGGAGATAACTCTCTCTCCCTTTAATAATGAGCATAACCTTCCCTTTACCGAGCCGTTGACAAGCACGCAGTCTCTTTCAGGCGAGGTCATCCTCAGCATAGCTTCCATTTTGGCACGCACCCCGCCTGTGACATCGTCCACGCTGCTGTCGCTCGAGACCCTGCTGAGAAGTTCCGAGGTCACTTCTGTAAGCAGTTTTGAGTCCGGGTTAGTTTTAGGGTCCTTCTCGAACAGTCCGTCCACATCGGATACGAAGACCACCCTTTCCGGATGATAAATGCCGCAGAGCACCTCCACTATCTGATCCCCCGAACATATTCCGAATCCTTTGTTCCGGTCAAAGACAACATCCCCGAACATTACCGGCATTATCCCAAGGCGTGAAGCCGAAAGTAGGACCTCCGGATCATCCAGGAGAAGTTTTCCGTCTGCCATCATGAAGCAGGATCCAGGGGGCACCGAGACCGCAGGTATGCCGGCGTTCAGAAGTTCGTCGAGCATCATGAGGTTCAGTTCCCTGACGTCATACTGTACTCTCGCCACCGCAGGTACCTGCGCTGGGTCGACAAGTCCGTTCTGCAATGAATATTTCTTCGCAAGGACATGTCCGAATGAGCCAGCTCCGTGAACAATAACTGAGTCCACTCCTGAGTCTTTGATCTCGGCGCAGAGCCTGCGGACCGTATCTCTGTTGAATATCCTGTACTGGGTCTTATCCGTGATAACGCTTCCGCCCAGTTTGATCAATATCATTGCAGAATGATAGTAAAGGTTGTTTTAATAGTTATCACAATCATGGAGGTAGAAAAAGTGGTTGACAGCGTGTCTATGTTCCCGTATGCTTGCGCAATACAGTACAGATAGATACGCGGGCGGACTTTACTGCCGGGTTCGAGATGGGACCGGGTGTTTCCCCGCCGCTGTGGCCGTCAGACCAATTCTTGCCATATCTACAAAGTATATTAATTTATCTTTAGGTCAAAGATTTATTCGTGTGCCAAGACATCGTTCCAAAGCTTCAGGGTCTCTTGGGCCTCTTCTTCGTCCATGATCTCTATGGCGAAACCCGCATGGACGATCGCCCAGTCTCCGATATTTGCCTCAACCATGGTTATATTGGCCTTCCGGATCACACCGCCGAAGTCGATGTCTCCGACATCCCCGTCGATCTTAACTATCTTACCAGGTACCGCCAGACACATGTTATCAACTCGTCATTATCTTGAGTATCGCCTCAGCGGGCTGCCCGTTCGCATCTTCGAGAGCCTTTACCGCCTTCTCCTTATTGCATCCTGTCTGCGACATCACGAGTTCGATGTCTCCTGCCGGGAATGATACTGTCGCCGCCGCAGTTGTTCCGAGTTCGCGGGTCTCTTCATCGCCGGAGATCTGATAGCTGCGGCTTCCCTGCATATCGACGCACACCACTTCTGCGTTGGTGATGACGATCTCCTTGTCAGTCATCCTGATTATGACCTCTGTAACGTTGTTTACATTGGTCTGTTTTATGCCCATCTTCTTCATTGTCTGCTGCATCTGACGGGGGTTGACGCCTCTCATTCCTGACATATTGTTATTCCCCATTACATTTCACTTAATAAATTGTAGCCGTTGTACGACCTCGCCCATCAGCTTTGAGAACACCTCTTCGGATGCCGCCGCATCCGGGACCCCGCCCTGAGCGAAGTCGGGCTTGCCGCCGCCTTTTCCTCCGAATCCCGCAAGGACCTTCGACAGAACTTCTCTGCAGTCCACCTTCTCTGTCCCGGAGGAAATGACCACTGACGCGCTGTCGCCTGCAGATACCAATATGCAGACCTTCCCGGAGTTCTTGTACGCCTCAGCAGCCTCTGAAAGTACAGATCGGTCAACGGACGGGAAGACCCCGCCCACGACATCCGTTCCACCGATCATCTTAGGCACAAGGCAGGCGATCTGCTTTTTTATGAACGAACCGACCGACCTTCTAACGGTCTCCGTCTCATTTTTCAGATTGGATACGGCGCGGACGAGATCCTCCGGTTTGCTCTCGGCAGCGTCCGATGCCTGAAGGCAGGCACTGGCCAGAGACATGGCAGAATCCTTGGCTTCGTTGCCTACTTTGAAATGTATCGCGACTCCGTCCTTTCCCGCAGATACCTTTCTGTCGACGAATATCATTTCCAATTCGCCGGTCTCCATAACATGGAGGCCGCTGCATGCCGAGAGGTCTATGTCCCCTATCGAAACGACCGAAACATTCTCTCCCTCGGGAATCCTCTCCTTTTTTATCCTTACCCGCTCAAGTTCCGGGTCATCCCGGTCCATCAGGGTCTTGGTCACGGGGAGATTGTCCCTTATTGCCTGGTTCGCGAACACCAGCGCTTTGCGGACATCATCCCAGCCTATGTCCCTGTCAACGATGACATATTTGCTGTCAGGAGAAATGAAGATCTTATTGATCGAGAGTTCGGGAACCTGTCTCCGCAGAGAGGAGAACAGAAGATGTTCTCCGGTGTGCCCCATCATGAGATCGTAACGTCTGTCCCAGTCGACGCTACACCAGACGACATCTCCCGTTTTCAGGCCACCGTCCATGACCTTATGGATGATCCGATCCCCTTTGTAAAAGACCTCTGCGACCTCCGAACCGCGGATCTTGCCTGTATCGCATACCTGTCCGCCGCCGCCCGGATAGAAAGCAGTGATATCCAATTCGACCTCGTTTCCCTCGGCCGAAAGCACTCTGGCTTCGAACTCGAATGCGTAGCCGTCGCGCCTGAATATCTCATCTGTCATGTCCAGGTATATGAAAATCCCATGTAATAAATACTTCATAGGTCCTATTGGAAAGCAGTCAATGGCGAACATAAAGGACTTTGATGATCTGGACAGAAAGATCATAGAATTGTTATGCAAATCGAGTCAGGGCTCGTTCAGGCAGATAGCAAAGCAGCTTGACATACACCCCACCACGCTCATTCAGAGAGTGAAGGCGCTTGAGGCCAAAGGAGTGATCAGAGGATACCGTGCCAAGATAGACTACATGAACCTGGGATTCAATTACATGGGGATAGTGCAGATCTATGCGGACGACATATCGAATGTCCAAAACAGAATAAAGAAAATCCCGCAGGTCGTGGCAGTATACGATATCACAGGAGATCCGGACTGCATAGCGATGATATCCTGCATCGACAGGGATGAGTTCTCAGAGACCGTCAAGATTATAAACGCCGTTGAGGGAGTGAGAAAGACGAATACATCCGTCGTTTTGAATATAATCAAGGACGCGTCCGATTACATCCCGGTGCTGAACGACAGAGATTGAGACACGACCCAACAGCCCGGTATGGGATTTTTGAACAGCATGAGCGGTAAACCCAGACTCTATTGAATCGTTTGAAACAGAGAGAATTCTTAATAGGCGGCATTCATATAGATGAAGTGCGGAAAAGCGGTTGGCCGCGTGCCTGAAAGAAAAAATAAGCACCTGCCGAACACAGTTGCGAATGAACAAAGATTTATATGACACAATTCTTAGCTGGAACTGCCAAAAAGAGGTACTGTGATGAGAAGAACCAACACCTGCGGAGAACTAAGGTCCAAAGACATAGGAAAAAAGGTCTGTCTTCAGGGCTGGGTAAGGTTCTCCAGAGACCATGGCGGAGTAGCCTTCATCGACCTTGCAGACAGATACGGAATAACGCAGATCGTTTTCGACCCTGAAGATATTCCAGATGGAACGGACGCGAATTCCCTGTCGAATACGATGAGGTCATTTACCCGAGAATCAGCAGTATCGGTGAACGGTATCGTCAGGAAGAGGGTTGAAGGCACAGATGACGCACGGAACCCTACCGGAGAGGTGGAGGTACTGATCACAGCGGCCGAACTTTTGAACAAGTCAAGATCGCCGCCGTTCGAACTCGGCGACCAAAAGGAAGGAGTGCTTCCGAACGAGGATACAAGGATGAGATACCGGTACCTCGACCTGAGAAGGACGGAGGTCGCACATGCGATCGAGACAAGGAGCAGATTCATTCATCTTGTCAGGCAGTACATGGAAAAGAACAGTTTCCTGGAGATAGAGACACCGATACTCGCAAGGTCCACCCCTGAGGGTGCAAGGGACTACATCGTGCCGTCGAGGATACACCCGGGAACATTCTATGCTCTTCCGCAATCCCCTCAGCTGTTCAAGCAGATGCTGATGATAGGAAGCATGGACCGTTATTATCAGGTCGCAAGGTGCTTCAGAGACGAGGACTCCAGAAAGGACCGTCAGCCCGAATTCACGCAGATAGACATGGAGATGTCGTTCGTTGATGAGAAGGACATCCAAGATATGATCGAGGGGCTGGTCGCGCATGTGTGGAAAGGTCTCTACGGCAAGGAGATCAAGACCCCCTTCATGCGCATAGGCTACAAAGAGGCCATGGAAACATACGGATCGGACAAACCCGACCTGAGGTATGGCCTCAAGTTCATTTCTCTCACAGATACAGTGAAAGACGCCCCCTACGAGATATTCCAGAGGATAATCAAAGCAGGAGGGATAGTCGCAGGCATCAACCTCAAAGCGGACACAGCCGGAGAGCGCATCGGAAGGAACGATGTCGACAGGTACATCGGTCAGGCAAAGAAGTTCGGCCTGGGCGGACTCACATGGATGAGGTGCAAGGACGGCAAGCTCGACAGCAATATCACGAAATATTTCACCCCGGAGATCCTGGACGCGATAAAACAGAAAATGGGGGCGGAAGAGGGAGACCTCTTATTCCTCATTGCAGGGCCTTGGAAATCCACGTATGAGGGAGGAGGGGCGCTGAGGAAGAAACTCGCGGAAGATCTGGACTTGGTCCCGAAGGACGAGATGCAGTTCCTGTGGCTTGTGGACTGTCCGATGTTCGAAATAGACCCGGTGTCTGGAAAACATGACGCATTCCACCATCCGTTCGTCCTTCCGGAGAATGATCTCAATGACAAATATGTGGGCGGGGCCTGCTTCGACCTCTGCCTCAACGGTAATGAACTTGGATCCGGATCATTGAGGATACATAACCCGGAGCTGCAGAGAGAGGTCTTCAGAAAGATCGGCATGGACGATGAGAAGATCGAGGCAGATTTCGGATTCTTCATCGAAGCTCTCGGTTACGGTGCGCCTCCGCACGGCGGCATAGCCCTCGGAGTGGACAGGTTCATATCGATACTTTTGGGAAAAGATACGATAAGAGAGGTCATCGCATTCCCGAAGAACAAGAAGGCGGTGTCCCTTTTGGACGGGTCGCCGGAGAAGGTCGATGACAGCAAGCTAGAAGAGCTGCAGATAATGACCCTGGCTATAGACGGCATGAACTTTGAGGATCTGGAAAATCCGGACGAAGAATAAGCGTCAGGCCTTATTCTCAAAGTTTTGAGGCGAGCGCGCCCTTCGTTGCCGATACGATGTCGGATGAAGAGTATCTGCCGCCTGTCTCTTTCATCACATGGCCGATGACGCGGTTGATGGCCTTTTCATTCTTTCTTATCTCATCGACGATCTCGGGGTGCTCATCCAGATAGCTGCAGATGATCTGATTCAGATCTGCGCTTTGTGCCTTTATGGCTCCTATGTCCGCGCCCGTCATGTAAGCTTTCAGCTCCATGTCCGTTTCCACGTCCGTGATCTTGCCGGCCGCGAACTTTTCCATTATGTCCACTATCCCCTTCGGGTCTTTTCCGGATGCTTCAAAGGCCTTCCAATTGGCAGCCATTGTCCCGGTGGCCCACGACACTGCGGTCTGCGGGGATCCTGTTGTCTTTGCGATCGTTTCGAACGTTGCGGCGAGATTCATGGACGTCAATACCATCTGATCGGCTGTCTTCTCGCTTATTCCGTATTCTCTGCTGAGCCTCAGTGCCATGTTGACAGGGCTTTCCTTGATAGTGATGGACCTTACGAGCTCTCCGATGTGGAATACTCCAAGGTCTGGCTCATTGATGTAGCCGTAGTCAGCCTCGAACTCCTTCTTCCGGACAGAAATGGTCACTCCTCTTTCCTCATCGAAGCGTCTTGTCTCTCTTTCCACCTTGCCTCCGGCCTTCAGTACCTTTGTTTGCCGTATCGCTTCGAATGTCAGCGCCCTTTCGACATTCCTCAGGCCGGTGACATTCTTTACCTCGACCCTTTCCTTTCCGATGGAGATGTTGCAGTCGCAGCGTATGCTCCTTTCCCCGTCCCCCGGAAGGTCTATCGTATGGCGGATGTCCGCTATCAGTTGTTTAAGGAATTCCCTGGCCTCCGCGGGGGAAGAGAAATCCGGATCGGTGACTATCTCCGAAAGCGGGGTTCCTGCTCTGTTATAATCGACCAGCGAAGACTGGTCGCCGACCCTTTTCGTCTTCCCTGGGTCTTCCTCGAGCTGTATCTTCGTGATCCCGATAGGCTTCTTCCCGTGCAGATAGTATACTCCCTTGCCTCCGACAGGATTATCGTACTGTGTTATCTGGACGCCTTTGCTCATGTCAGGATAGAAATAGGTCTTTCTGGAGAACCATGTGGTCTCCGGGATCTTGCAGTTAAGCATCTTTGCCAACATTATCCCGTATTCCATGACCTTCCTGTTCAGCACAGGCTTGGCCCCTGGCATGCCCAAGCATACGGGGCACACGTGGGTGTTGGGAGCCTCTGCGTCGGTCGTCGGGCAGGAACAGAACATCTTCGACGCCGTGGGAAGCTGCACATGTATCTCAAGTCCGATCTTCACAGCGACACCTCCGGCTTTCTGACATCAAACGCCGAATCCCAATCTTTTGCGAACGTTATCAGGGAATCTTCCTCCCAGTGGTCCGTGACGAACTGCATGCCGATCGGCATCCCGTCTCTGTTATAGCCGCACGGAACAGAAAGGTGCGGCATGCCTGCCAGGTCTGGGGGGCATGTAAGATAGTCCGCGCTGTATGACTCTATGGGAGTCATCTTCGATATCTCATCGAATCTTGGAGAGACGAATGGCATGGTCGGGGTCAGCACGGCATCATGCTCTGAGAAGATCTTCTTGTAGTATTCTATTATGTGAAGTCTGACCTTGAGTGCCTTTGAATAATATCTGTCCCTGAACCCGGCCATCCTCGTGTATGTTCCGAGAAGGATCCTTCTCTTCGCCTCCTCTCCGAAGTACTTTGTCCTGAAATATGTGAAATAATCGTCGAACTTCAGTGAAAGGTCGCCGTCCTGCTGGCCGTACCTCATCCCGACGAAGCTCGCAAGGTTAGTTGACGCTTCGGACGTTGCGAGTATGAAATACGCAGGCATGGCGTATTTCAGGGACGGCATCTTGATCCTGTTAACTTCTATGCCCATGCTTCTCAGGGCATCCAGTGATGACTCGAAACTGGAAAGGACCTCTTTGCTCACGCCCGCGAGTGGTTCTTCCGGAACCCCGATGGTCTTTATCCTCTTTCCTTTCAGCTCAAGTTTTGGCTGGCCGCAGGACGTAGAGTCCTTCGTATCCTTTCCGGAGATGACCGGAAGGAATCTGGCGATCCTTTCAGGATCCGATGAGATGAGCCCGATCTTATCCAGAGAGTTGCCGTAGTCAACCAGGCCGTACCTCGATACCCTCCCGTAAGTGGGAACGAGACCGTACACTCCACAGAAGCTTGCTGGACAGCAGATGGACCCTCCCGTGGATGCTCCCAGAGATATGTGCCCGTCAATGACAGCGGCAGCGCATGCAGATCCTCCTGAAGAGCCGCCGCACGACCGTTCGAGGTCAAAAGGGTTCTTCGGGATGCCATACGCCGAGGTGGTGCTGAACGTGCCGAATCCGAACTCATCCATGTTGCATTTGCCTATCAGCTTTCCTCCGGCATTCCTCATCCGCTCGATGGCAGTCGCGTCGAACGTCGGACGGTATCCGTCCAGGATCTTTGAGCCGCAGCGCGTCATCATGTCTTTGGATGTCATGCCGTCCTTGGCGGAGAACAGGAATTCCGAGTCCCCGATCTCTGCATCCTCTGTGATGCAGCTGAAAATAGAATATTTATCATTAAGACGAGGCAGTGAGGCGAGGATCTCCTTCATAGAAGCCTGGGCCCCCTGACATAGTTCTCGTAGGTCTTCATGTCCTTCAGAAGTTCGTACGGATCAATGAAGATCCCGGGCACATCGTCTCTCAGGACATCTCCGACCTCCAGTGGGTTCACGCCGTACCCTTCTCCCTCGGGGGCTTCATCAAGTATCTTGAAATAATCGAATATCTCGGCGAGGTCTTTGCTGTATTTCTCAAATTCTTCCTCGCTGAGTGCAAAGTGTGCGGCCCTCGCGACCCTTTCCACCGTCGTTCTTTCCATGATACCGCCTGATTGTCCCCTTGGGTTATATTATTTACCGAACGGCCTCATTCTTCGTACAGTATCAGCCCGTAAAGCGTCATGCCGTCGTCCCTGAACCGGAAGTCAATGTTCTGAGATCTCAGGTACACATCCATCATTATCCCGTAAGCGGATATCGACGTTACCCTCTGGTCCGGGAACCTGCATGGGTCGTCCGGATAGGAGCATTTTTTGCAATATTTGCAGCCGCCGTCGGTGAGCGCCAGAGCCCTGTATCCTTCCTTTCTCAGTTCTAGGCCGAGTTTCCTGCACGCATTCTGATGCGAGATGCCGAGTTTCCTTATGAGTTCTTTATCCTTTAGATCGATATTGTTGAATTCTTTTATGAGAAGCGCGGCATTGGGGAAACCTCTCACGGTCTTAAGGCATCCCTCTTCCGTGTCTATGCCAGGAGGGCACCCCCAGGTCACGCCGTATTCGCCGCAAAGGTTCTGGGCGCAAAGCTCTCTGCATTTTTTAATTGACATAGCGTCCGGAGAAGGCGGATCTGCTTTTTTGAAACAGTACCCCTCCATGATCGGGTCCGCAGAGATCCCTTTCCACACATCCTCTATCATGCGTGGGTATCTTTTTGAGAGATTATATACATAGCTTTGATACAAAAGTCATGAGAATGCCGTTGGATGGGAAGCCCGGGTTCGGTGCCTTCCAAACAAGGCGGCAAACCCGGGATCATCTGGCAGGGGGTGTTTTCTGCCTGCCAATTCATCGCGGCACATCAATAAATAACCTATGCCGGCCGCTGTTAGGATGTTCCCGCCGGCGGCCGGAACGGCGTCTGCCGCAACATAAAACATCGGTTTGGGGGAAAGAGATTAAAACCATCTCTTCTAATATCATAATCATGGCAGAAGACACACCGGACAAAAAAATAGCGGCCGGAATGAAGGCAATGGACGAAGGAGACTTCAAGAAAGCATATTCGCACTTCAAGAAGCTCGCGGAAGAATACCCTAAAAACGCAGAGATGTGGTATTACAAAGCCGAATGTGGGAATTATGCCTCGGGAATGTTCGGCGCGAAGGTAGCGCCGGAAGAGATAATGGAATCATACAAGAAGGCGATAGAGCTGGACGGAGACAAGGTAGAATACTATCAGTCATACGGTTCTTTCTGCATATCGGTTAACAAATACGACGAGGCCGAGAAAGCATACAACGAGGCCGCTCAGATAGACGAGTCCCTGGAATCGTCGCTGTATTCGGAATTTGCCATAGAGTACTTCAATAACGTCATGGCGTCATACGGCGAGATCATGGAGGACCCCAAAGCAAGGGCGCCGTATGCGAAGAAGGCGCTGGAGTACATGCTCAAGGCGCTGGAAATAACTCCGGAAGAAGCGAAGAACCTTCTTTGAAACACGCAAATCAAGGACAAGATGGTAGCGAGGGGTCGATTTGAACGACCGGTCTCCGGGTTATGAGCCCGACGGGATATCCTGGCTACCCCACCTCGCTATTATCTCCTCTTACTGCGATTTGGTATAAAAACTTTGCATGACCACCGATGGCATGGTGGCTCTTTTCGCTGCGGCAGCCATATTTTGATGCAGGCCAAACTCAGAAGAACTTCTTCAAGAACAGCAGGTCCTGTATCTTGCCTTTGACGGTGATCTTCTTTGTTACGTATGCTTTCATCGGCCTGAGGGTGCCGTCAATGAGCCCCTGAAGGCTTTCGGGGGTCGTAAGGATCGTAATGTCGGCATTATCGATCATCTGCGGCTCGAAATCATCAATATGGGCATTTTCCAGCTTCAAAGAGTAATGTTCTGCCCCAAGGTCGATGTTGATCGTTTTCTTAATAGGCATTACTTCTTTTTTTGCCTCTTCGTCGTTCTCCATCTTCCTGTGGAATTTGTCTATAAGTGTCTGAATCGAAGCTTCCATGCTCATGGTCTCACCAGTCACTGATCCGGGTGTTCTTTGAGACGGTCATCATCTGCCTCACAGGCTCCCACGAGCAGCGTGTATATGGAGGGGGACATCTGTTATCTTTTATCCATTTTTCTATAAACTCCATTGTACGGACATCGCTAGGATATCCGCTTCCGATGTCCGTCCCGAATTCTTTTTGGATGTCGGCGATCATCCTGTCCCTTGTCACCTTCGCGATGATAGATGCGGCAGACACGATCGGGAATATATCATCGGCTTTGTGTCTGGCTATTATTTCTGGCCCCTTCATCATCCGCCCCATCTCTTTGGAGAAAGCGGACTCGTTCACGTCTGGGCAATCTGCATACACCGCGGACACTGGGATCTTCGAACAAGCTCTGACGAACATCTCCAGCTCAATATCATTCAGAGACGCCGATTTCCGTTTTTCATCGATCTCCGCCGCAGAGATGACGATGACGCCGATCTCACAGACATCCGCGATCTGATCATACATGCGTTCTCTGGTCTTCGGGGAAAGCTTCTTTGAATCCTTGACCCCGATCTCTATCAGGGCGTCATCTGATCCAGAGTAAACAACCCCTACGACCAAAGGCCCGAGCACGGAGCCTCTCCCTGCCTCATCGACGCCGCACATCATGCTCTGGAGAAAGATGTGAAACATGATATTTCTTGTTCCTACTGAAAATGTTGTTACTCTATACTTTTTAAGTAATAACGGTATTACGCTGCATGGCCTTGAAATGTGATGTGCAGTATCGGAAGGGTG